>NZ_JAJEQU010000011.1:0-119205 GCF_020687575.1 Roseburia sp. CLA-AA-H209 | reverse complement strand
CCTGGAACTGTCCCTGCTGTGGTCTTCCCTGGAACTGTCCCTGCTGCGGCTGTCCCTGGAACTGTCCCTGCTGCGGCTGTCCCTGGAACTGTCCCTGCTGCGGCTGACTCTGGAACTGTCCCTGCTGCGGCTGTCCCTGGAACTGTCCCTGCTGCGGCTGTCCCTGTACCGGTGCTGCCTGTTCTGCCGGCTGTTCCTGTACCGGTGTTTCCTGCTCTGCCGGCTGTTCCTGTACCGGTGTTTCCTGCTCTGCCGGCTGTTCCTGTACCGGTGCTGCCTGCTCTGCCGGCTGTTCCATCTCCCCTTTTAATTTCTGGCCACAATTCGGGCAAAAATCTGCATCATCACCCACTTGTGTGCCACAATTTCCACAAAATGCCATTTTCATTTTCCTCCTTGGTTTTACCATGATATGTTACTTGCTTTTATGCATTAACGAGTTAAACTATTTCAATTTTACACAATATTTTGTGGTTGGTCAATCAATTTTACCGAGAATTTACACTTTAAATCTTATAATTTTCTTGCACAGGCAAGTGCTAATGCTCCCGGTCCAATATGGCAGGATACATTTAAAGAAAGCGGATCCATCATAATGTCTGTAATCCCAAATTCTGCTTCCACTTCTTTGTGGAATTCCATCGCTGCACTTATATCTCCAGTGTATGCAATACAAAGCTGCATCTCATCCTGACACTCCTTAAAGCGGGATGCATAGTCATCTTTTACTGCTTTTATCATAATGCTTTTTGCCTGCTTTACCGTTCTGGCTTTTGCAAAAGCATCCAGCTTTTCACCCTGAATCTGTAATACCGGTTTTAATTTCAACAATGTTCCCAGTGCTGCTGCTGCCGGTGTAATTCTTCCACCTTTTTTCAGATAGTAAAGGGTATCTACCATGATATAAATGCTGGACTGGAATTTTGCATCCTCTAAAATATCTTTAATCTCTTTTCCGCTCTTGCCACTCTCTGCCAGCCTGATTGCATCAAATACGGACTGTTTCTGTGTTACAGAAATTCTCTGATTGTTTACTACAAAAACCTTGCCCTCATACTCTTCATCTGAAGATAATGCTGTTGCTGTCTCACAGGAACTGCTCAATCCACTGGATAAAGGAATGTATACTATTTCATCATATTCTTTTAAAAGCTCATCCCAACGGTCTGTAAGGTCTCCTACTGCCGGCATGGATGTTGAAATCTCTGCTCCATCTGTCAGATGCTCATAAAATGTATCCTGTGTCAGATTGATATCCTCAAACAGTGTTTCACCATTTATAAAAAAAGGCATTGGTAATACGCTAATCCCTAACTGCTGCGCTTCTGCCTGACGAATTCCACTGGAACTGTCTGTAAGAATAACTACCTTTCCCATTTTTCTTCCTCCTTGCTATTCAGACTTCATGTTACACAATGAAATAATTGTAACATATTTTGCAAATCAAAACAACTGCCCCCAAAAAACTAACATCAGGAAAAAAACTGCATAGTAAAACTCCTGACTGCATTATCCGCAGCCAGGAGCTCTCTATCCTTACTTTTCAGTAATATATTTTATTTTCTTATTACATCATTCCCATACCTGGGTTTCCTGCCGGCATTGCAGGAGCATCTTCTTTGATATTTGCTACAACAGATTCCGTTGTAAGTAATGTAGATGCTACAGATGTTGCATTCTGCAAAGCACTTCTTGTAACCTTAACCGGGTCAAGGATACCAGCTTCTACCATATCTACATATTCTTCTGTTGCTGCATTAAATCCGATACCAGGAGCGGACTCTTTTACTTTATTAATAATAACTGCACCTTCGAGACCTGCATTTGCGGAAATGTAATACAATGGAGCCTCCAATGCTTTTAAGATAACCTTTGCACCGGTCTTCTCATCACCTTCCAATGTCTCAGCAAGCTTTGCAACCTCTTTGGATGCATGGATGTATGCAGAACCGCCACCTGCGATGATTCCTTCTTCGACTGCTGCTCTTGTTGCATTCAAAGCATCTTCCATACGAAGTTTTGCTTCTTTCATTTCTGTCTCTGTTGCAGCGCCAACACGGATAACTGCTACGCCGCCTGCCAGTTTTGCAAGTCTTTCCTGTAATTTTTCTTTATCAAATTCAGATGTTGTCTCTTCAAGCTGTGCACGAATCTGGCCGATTCTTGCCTGGATTTCTTCTTTATTTCCTTCACCATCAACGATAACGGTGTTCTCTTTCTTAACCTTAACAGATTTTGCACGGCCAAGCTGTGCCATAGTAGCATCTTTTAATTCCAGACCAACTTCTTCTGAAATTACCTGACCACCGGTAAGGATAGCGATATCTTTTAACATTTCTTTTCTTCTGTCGCCATATCCTGGAGCTTTTACTGCTACAACGTTAAATGTTCCACGCAGTTTATTTACAATCAATGTAGTTAAAGCTTCACCCTCGATATCTTCAGCAATGATAAGAAGTCTGGAACCGGACTGAACAATCTGTTCTAACAGTGGAAGGATTTCCTGAATGTTGCTGATTTTCTTATCGGTAATTAAGATGTACGGCTCATCTAAAACTGCTTCCATCTTATCCATATCTGTGCACATATATGCGGAAATGTATCCACGGTCAAACTGCATACCTTCTACCAGGTCAAGCTCTGTCTGCATGGTCTTGCTCTCTTCAATGGTAATAACACCATCATTGGAAACTTTTTCCATTGCGTCTGCTACCATGTTGCCAACGCTTTCATCACCTGCGGAAATAGATGCAACTTTTGCAATCTGGTCTTTTCCGGTTACTTTAGAAGACATTGCTGCGATTGTTTCAACTGCTTTTTCAGTTGCTTTCTTCATACCACGTCTTAAAACGATTGGGTTTGCACCAGCCTCTAAGTTCTTCATTCCTTCCTGAATCATTGCCTGTGCAAGAACGGTTGCTGTTGTAGTACCATCACCAGCAACGTCATTGGTCTTGGTTGCTACTTCTTTTACAAGCTGTGCGCCCATATTTTCGAATGCATCTTCCAATTCGATTTCTTTTGCAATGGTAACACCATCGTTTGTGATTAATGGAGCGCCATATGATTTATCCAGTACAACGTTTCTTCCTTTTGGTCCGATTGTTACTCTGACTGTATTTGCCAGTTTATCAACTCCAGCCTCTAATGCTGTTCTGGCTTCTGTTCCATATTTGATTTCCTTTGCCATAATTTCTTACCTCTTTCTTCTATTTTCCTATTTTATTATTTGTTTTATTTACCAATTATCAATTCGATTATTCTACTACTGCAAGAATATCATTCTGCTTTACGATGATATATTCTTCGCCATCCAGTTTTACTTCTGTTCCGGCATATTTAGAATAAATAACCTTCTGTCCTTCTTTTACCTGCATGGTAACTTCTTTGCCATCTACCACTCCGCCAGGACCAACTGCGATTACTTCTGCTTCCTGTGGTTTCTCCTGTGCAGCACTTGCTAAGATAATTCCGGATTTGGTTTTTTCCTCTGCTTTTAACTGTTTTAATACAACTCTGTCTGATAATGGTACTAATTTCATGATTCATTGCCTCCTTGATTCGATCTCTTTGTTTTCTTTCTTTTTTATTAGCACTCATTCAAGCCGAGTGCTAACCGATAGTCATATAATAGTTTCTGCGTCTCTTTTTCGCAAGCCTGACCATTTTTTATTTTTCTCTTGTTTCCTTATATTTACTCTTAATATCTCGTTTTTTCTCTCGTTTTCTCACTTTCTGTAATTTGTAACGATTTAATACTTTTTTTAGATTTGTTTATGAAATCAGTCCAAAATGCTCCAATCCCTTATAAATGCCGTCTTCGTGCAATGGTGCTGTGATATAATCCGCTGCTTCTTTTGCTGCTTTGGTACCATTTCCCATGGCAATTCCATGCTGCACATGCTTTAACATTTCCACATCATTGATACTGTCTCCAAATGCATAGGTATCTTCTTTCTCAATACCAAGAAGCTCACAGGTTTTTTCGATGCCGGACGCTTTGGAAAATCCTTTTGGAACAAACTCTGCGCATGCCGCATCATGCACCAGCGGTGTGAAATTCTCTTCCAGATGGGAAAGTACCTTAAGATAAGCATCATCCGGTGTGGAGCAGGAAAACTTACTGATTTCCATAATTGCTTCATTTCCCGTTACCGGCAGCAAATCCTCTCCCAATGTCTCTTTTAGTCTCAAGCCATAAGGGTCTTCTTCAAATTCTTCCAGATCCATATACAAATTCCGGCTTCCCTCATATACCGTAGGAATTCCATACTCTTTTAATATATGTATGGTATCCTCTATCAATTCCTGTTCTAATTTTTTATAAAAAAGTGTTTTTCCATCCATCTCTATCCAGGTACCGCAGCCTGCCACAATTCCGTCGAATCCCAGTGTCAGCAATCTTTCATCCTGAATAAATGCTCTGGTTCTTCCGCTGCAGAGAAATGCCAGATGTCCATTTTCCCGCAGCTTCCGGATTGCTTCCTTTGCGCTCTCCGGTATCACAAAATGCTCGTCCCACAATGTTCCATCAATATCAAAAAATACTGCTTTCCTGCTCATTCTCTTTATGTCCTTTCGCTGTTTTCTTCTCGCTCTTTTTGTCACAAGGGTTATTTTATGCCCCAAAAGCAGAATGTGTCAACCACGAAAAAGCCGCCTGCCACAGCTCACCCTCCGGTGCACCATAGTCAGACGACTTTCTTCTATCATTATATTGTAATTTTCATTACTGTACGGAAAGATAAGAATATCCCATCAGACTTTCGTCTACTTCACGGGCTGCTTCTCTTCCTTCACGGATTGCCCATACAACCAGGGACTGTCCACGATGCATATCTCCTGCTGTAAAGACATTTTCCACGTTGGTCTTGTAATGACCGGCTTCTGTTGCCACATTGGTTCTGGCATTTAAGTCTACGCCGAATGCTTTGGCAATGTAATCTTCTGTTCCAAGGAAGCCTGCTGCAATCAGAACCAGATCACAATCTAACTTGCTTTCGGAGCCCGGTACTTCCACCATCTGCATCCGTCCGGTCTTTTCATCCTTTTTGCCCTCTAATTTTACGGTTTTTAATCCGCAGAGCTTACCGTTCTTGTCTTTTAAGAACTCTTTTACGGTTGTCTGGTAAATACGAGGGTCGGAACCGAACATAGCAATTGCTTCTTCCTGACCGTAGTCTGTCTTGCAGACTCTTGGCCACTCCGGCCATGGGTTGTTCTCTGCACGCTCATCCGGTGCTTTTGGCATCATTTCAAGCTGGATGACACTGGCTGCACCGTGACGGATAGAAGTTCCGACACAGTCATTTCCGGTATCTCCACCACCGATGATAACTACTTTCTTTCCCTTGGCAGAAATATATTTGTTATCTTTAAGCTCGGAATCTAAAAGGCTCTTGGTAGTTGCCTTTAAGAAATCTACTGCAAAGTAAATGCCTTCTGCATCTCTGCCCGGAGCTTTGATGTCTCTTGGATTCTTTGCTCCACAGGCTAAGATGACACGGTCATATTCTTTTAAGAGTTTTGCCGGCTTGATGTCTTTTCCAACATTGGCATTGGTAATAAACTCGACACCCTCTTCTTTCATTATATTAATCTTACGGTCAATAACCCATTTTTCCAGCTTCATATTCGGGATTCCATACATCAAAAGTCCACCGACACGGTCATCTCTTTCAAATACGGTAACGGAATGTCCTCTTTTATTCAACTGGTCTGCTGCTGCAAGTCCGGCAGGACCGGAACCGATGATTGCAACCTTCTTTCCGGTACGGACTCTTGGAGGTTTTGCTGCAGCATATCCTTTTTCATAGGCATTTTCAATGATTCCATGCTCATTTGCCTTACAGGTTACCGGGTCTTCCCAGTGTCCGCAGGTACAGGCTGCTTCACAAAGTGCCGGACATACTCTTGAGGTAAATTCCGGGAAGTTGTTGGTCTTGGTCAGACGGTTATATGCCTGCTCCCAGTTGTTGGTATACAAAAGGTCATTCCACTCCGGTACCAGATTATGCAGCGGACATCCGCTGGTCATTCCCATGATATTCATACCAGCCTGGCAGAACGGCACGCCGCAGTTCATACAACGTGCTGCCTGTACTCTTTGTTTCTCTTTTGAGAGAGGGGTATGGAACTCGTTAAAGTTCTTGATACGCTCCTTTGGTGCAACCGCTGCTGCATTCTCTCTGTCATATTCCATAAATCCTGTTGGTTTTCCCATTTTGCGTCCCCTCCTTAATTTCTTGTATTCGCATAAAATGCTTCAATCTGTGCCTGTTCGGAAGACAATCCTTTTTCTTCCATCTGAACAATTGCCATTAACATACGGTTATAATCGTATGGAATTACTTTCTTGAACTTCGGCAGATACTCACTGAAGTTATCTAAGATTTCTTTTCCCTTTTCAGAATTGGTCAAAGCTACGTGTTCTTTAATCATATCTTTTAATTCCATAACATCATATTTGTTTCCGACTTCTTCTGAGAATACCATTTCCTTATTGATTCTGGTATAAAGGTCGTTATCCTCATCTAATACATAAGCGATACCACCGCTCATTCCGGCTGCAAAGTTTTTACCAGTCTTACCAAGGATAACCACACGTCCACCGGTCATGTATTCACATCCATGGTCACCGACACCTTCTACTACTGCAGAAGCTCCGGAATTTCGTACGCAGAAACGTTCTCCTGCCACACCACTGATAAATGCTTTACCACTGGTTGCACCGTAAAGTGCTACGTTACCGATGATGATATTTTCATCCTTCTTATATTTCACACCTGCCGGAGCGTAGACAACCAGTTTTCCACCGGAAAGTCCTTTTCCGAAGTAATCGTTGGAATCTCCTACCAGCTCTAAGGTAAGTCCCTTTGGAATGAATGCGCCAAAGCTCTGTCCGCCGGCACCGGTACATTTTACGATAAAGGTATCTTCCTCTAAAGTATCGTCATATTTCTTTGTAATCTCGGAACCAAAGATGGTACCAAAGGAACGGTCTGTATTGCTTACTTCTACATCAATGCTTCTCTTCTGTTTCTTATCCAGTGCGGAAGAAAGCTGTTTTAACAGTACAGTTTCGTCCTTGGTCTTCTCCAGTTCGAAATCGTATACATGTTTTGGATCAAATGTAACTTTCTCCTTTGGTCCTGCAAACGGGTTATTCAAAATCTTGGAAAGGTCGATTTCTTTTTCCCGGTCTGTCAAATCCTCTCTTACCCGGAGAAGGTCACTTCTTCCTACCATTTCATCAATGGTACGGCAGCCTAACTTCGCCATGATTTCTCTTAATTCTTCTGCAATAAACCGCATGAAGTTTTCTACATATTCCGGTTTTCCCGCGAAACGTTTCCGAAGCTCCGGATTCTGTGTTGCGATTCCGGCAGGGCAGGTATCCAGATTACATACACGCATCATCACGCATCCCATGGTTACCAGCGGTGCAGTTGCAAATCCGTACTCTTCTGCTCCAAGCAATGCAGCAATTGCTACATCACGGCCGCTCATCAGCTTACCGTCTGTCTCGATTCTTACCTTATTACGAAGTCCGTTCATAATCAGAGTCTGGTGTGTCTCTGCAAGTCCAAGTTCCCAAGGAAGTCCTGCATTATGGATAGAACTGCTTGGTGCTGCACCGGTACCACCGTCATATCCAGAAATCAATACTACCTGCGCTCCTGCTTTGGCAACACCGGCTGCGACTGTACCCACACCTGCTTCTGATACCAGTTTTACGGAAATTCTTGCATCACGGTTGGCATTCTTCAAATCGTAAATCAACTGCTCCAAATCCTCGATGGAGTAGATATCATGATGAGGTGGCGGTGAAATTAAGGATACACCCGGTGTGGAAAGTCTTGTCTTTGCAATCCAAGGATAAACTTTCTTGCCCGGAAGGTGTCCACCTTCACCAGGTTTTGCACCCTGTGCCATCTTAATCTGAATCTCTTCTGCACTGACCAAGTAACGGCTGGTTACACCAAACCGGCCGGACGCTACCTGCTTGATTGCAGAACATCTGTCTAAGCTTGTATGTTTACTTGCGATACGGTCCGGATCTTCTCCACCCTCACCGGTATTGGATTTACCATGTAAATGGTTCATGGCAATTGCCAGTGTTTCATGGGCTTCCTTGGAAATAGAACCATAGGACATCGCACCTGTTTTAAATCTTGTTACAATAGAATCTACGCTTTCTACTTCTTCAATCGGAACACCTTTTTTCGGGAAATTGAAATCCATCAGTCCACGAATATTTGCATCACGCTCTTCGCTGTTCACAAGATCTGTGTACTGTTTGAAAAGGTTGTAATCTCCACGTTTGGTTGATTCCTGTAAAAGGTGGATGGTTGCCGGATTATAAAGGTGAACATCTGCGCCACTTCTCATCTTGTGACGTCCCTTGCTGTCTAAAGTAAGGTCTGTCTCTAATCCCAATGGATCATAGGCTGCAGAATGCAGAGTATCTACATCTTTTGCAATGTCTTCCAGTGTAATTCCACCGATACGGCTTACGGTATTTGTGAAATATTTATCAATTACTGCGGAGTCAATACCAATTGCCTCAAAAATCTTAGAACCCTGATAAGACTGAATGGTTGAAATACCCATTTTGGAAGCAATTTTTACGATACCACTGATAATTGCCTGATTGTAATCATGGATTGCTGCATAGTAATCCTTGTCTAACATATGCTCGTCTACTAACTGCTTTACGGTATCCTGTGCCAGATATGGATTGATTGCACAGGCACCATAACCAAGCAATGTTGCAAAATGATGTACTTCTCTTGGTTCACCGGATTCCAGAATCATGGCAACTGCAGTTCTCTTCTTGGTCTTTACCAGATGCTGCTGCAAACCGGATACTGCCAGAAGGGATGGGATTGCCACATGGTTCTCATCAATGCCACGGTCGGAAAGAATCAGGATATTTGCACCGTCACGGTATGCACGGTCTGCTTCTACAAACAGATGATCCAATGCTTTTTCCAGGCTTGTATTCTTATAATATGTAGTAGGAAGAACCACAACCTTGAAGCCTTCTACTTTCATATTTTTGATTTTCATCAAATCTGTGTTGGTAAGAATCGGGTTATCTACCTTTAATACCTGGCAGTTAATCGCCTTTTCTTCCAGCAGGTTACCATCTTCTCCGATATATACGGTAGTTGATGTTACCACTTTCTCACGAATGGAATCAATTGGCGGGTTTGTTACCTGTGCAAATAACTGTTTGAAATAATTAAACAGTGGCTGATGGTCTCCTGCCAGTGCTGCCAGCGGAGTATCAATACCCATTGCAGAAGTTCCTTCTCCTCCGTTTAATGCCATCGGAAGGATTGCTTCACGCAGTGATTCGTAAGTATAACCGAATGCTTTCTGCATTCTCTGACGCTCTTCTTTGGTATATTCCGGAACACGCTGATTTGGAATCTTTAAATCCTCCAGTTTAATCAGGTTACGGTCAAGCCATTCACCATAAGGCTGTTTGCTTGCGTAATACTCTTTTAATTCATCATCATTGATGACTCTTCCCTGGATGGTATCTACTAAGAGCATTTTACCCGGACGAAGTCTTTCTTTTACAACAATCTTGGTCGGATCAATATCAAGTACTCCGACCTCGGAAGAAAGAATCAGCTGGTCATCATCGGTAATATAATATCTGGAAGGTCTTAATCCATTACGGTCAAGAACAGCTCCCATGACATCTCCATCTGAGAAAAGAATAGAGGCTGGTCCATCCCACGGCTCCATCATGGTTGCATAGTACTGATAGAAGTCTTTCTTCTTCTGGGACATGGTATTGTTATTTGCCCATGGCTCCGGAATCATAATCATAACTGCCAGTGGTAAATCCATTCCACTCATTACTAAGAACTCTAAGGTATTATCTAACATTGCTGAGTCAGAACCTTCGGAATTAATAACCGGAAGGACTTTCTGCAGTTCCCCTTTCAGTTCTTCGGACTCCATGGTCTCTTCACGGGCAAGCATCTTATCTGCATTACCTTTGATGGTATTAATCTCTCCGTTATGTACGATGAAACGGTTCGGATGTGCTCTCTCCCAGCTTGGATTGGTGTTGGTTGAGAATCTGGAGTGTACGGTTGCGATTGCAGACTCATAATCTTTATCCTGAAGGTCTGCAAAGAACTGACGCAGCTGGTCTACTAAAAACATTCCCTTATATACGATGGTTCGGCTGGAAAGGGATACTACATAAGTGTCATCATTGGACTGCTCGAATACCCGTCTTGCCACATACAGCCGGCGGTCAAAATCAAGTCCCCTGGCTACTTCAGCTGGACGTTTTACAAATCCCTGCATGATATATGGCATACAGTCTACTGCTTTCTGTCCCAGTTTATCCGGGTCAGTCGGAACTTTTCTCCATCCTAAGAATTTCATTCCTTCCTTTTCCACGATAACCTCAAACATTTTCTTTGCCTGATTCCGTTTCAGTTCATCCTGTGGGAAGAAAAACATTCCAACACCGTAATCTCTTTCTCCACCAAGTTCAATATCTGATTCCTTTGCTACCTTGGAGAAAAATTTGTGTGATACCTGAAGCAGAATACCAACACCGTCACCGGTTTTTCCTTCTGCATCCTTACCAGCTCTGTGCTTTAAGTTCTCTACGATTTTTAAAGCATTTTCTACCGTCGCATGGGATTTGATACCTTTGATGTTTACCACAGCTCCGATACCGCAGTTATCATGTTCAAAATTCGGATTATACATACCCTGTGCTACTGCTGTACTTTCATTCCACTGTTCTGTCATAATCGTTCCCTTTCTGCTTTCTCTTTATTTTCTGTCTTACTTTGTTACCTGCACTCTGCTGCTTTAAAGTGCTTTTATTTTCTGAACTAAGTTTACACCCGGCATAATATACTTTGCAATAGTTTTTTTCTTGCTATTGTCTGATTATTAGACAATTCATTTTATATTCTTTTATTGTATTTATATTTATCAGTTTTTTACATATAAAAAAAGCTTATCAAAACAATTCAACGTGTTCTTTGTTGAAAATATTTTTTCATAAGCCTTTTGAATTTGCCTGCTATTTTAAATTGTGTCTGAATTGTTTCTCTGTTATCCTGAAATTTCTTAGGAAGGTTTTGAGTGTATCTGCCTTTTCATCGAATACGGATATTACATAAGGACTGTAAGGGGCACTGGGAATTTCGATATACTTTTTTGCCTATCCGGCAACCGGTGCAAATTCACATCCATGTTCATATGCACCTCGCCGGCACATCCCTGTGCCAGCGTTGCCAGTATATCAAACAAAATTCCAAGTGCCCCTAACAGCCCTTATTATATATCTGTATTTCGATGAAAAGGCAAATAAGCATCAATATCCATAAGATTTACCATGTTTTTAATACCATCTGCAGTAGCTGCATTCCCCTTAAAGGCATCAGAATCATCACTGCAGCCATCATACACCCAGGATAAAGCCATATGGGTAATTACATAAGCATAAGGACGAACATTCTCCTGCAGCATGTTATACATACCCTTATCACTTTCATATCCCGGTCCACCATATCCATAGTAGGCTACTGCTGAAAGCAGTGCATCATTGGACACAGAAGAGGTATACTGTCCATTACTCGGATTTGCTTTACTTGGTTCCAGACAATAAACTACAGTTCCATCCGAAAGACTATACTGGTGTGTCTGATAGCCATTGTAATTAATCGTCTTTCCTACGGTTAAATCTACATTAAAATCATAGTTTCCAGAGGCATAAGTTTTAACTACCAATCCCTCATCGGCACTGTTAAGAGCAATCTGCTCCGCTTCATGCTCTTTGTTTTCTTCTTCCGCCTTGCGTACCAGTTCATCAAAGTTATCTGAAAGAATCGATTCTTCCTGCTCCGGTAAACTTTCCGCAAAAGCAGTCAGCGGACTGGCTGCCATACAAACACATAATGCTGCAGCCATGAACGCTTTTAACTTCTGTTTTACGCTAAATTTCTTCATACTTTCCGTTTTCCTCCTTCCATTTGCTAAAAGAAAGCATATCCTTGTGAAAATACTTTTCACAAGATGTTACGGTATTCGTCAAAGTCCTGTACAAGTACAGACTTTTCCTCATTACACGCACAAAAAAAGAACCGATAGCATTATCAGTTCCCAGTTACCTTTATATTTTGTTTTCTATCCTCCCTTCCACTAAGCTATACGTACCGGATTCCGGTACAAGTATCTATAAAAAAAGGACTCAAAGTAAAACTACCTTGAATCCTTCTCTTACCATCTTTATACAAAATCTATTTCATTAATTAATGGATATGCCGGAACCTACCGGTCCGATTTCTCCACATCCGCTACACTGTGTATAAGGAGCTACATCCTGTACCCATACCTGCTTCGTTTCTGCATCATGGTGTTGTGTTCCGGTCTGACTCCATCCAGAATGCCAACCTGCTTTGCAATCAGGGTCACTATGATAAGTATCAATATGTCCCCATGGGTCACTTGTTATGTCAGCTCCACAATCATTGCATAAGCAAACCTCACTATATATCGGCTCGTCCCAGGCTTCCTTAACAACCTGCGTCTCATAATGACCGCTTTCCTCATGCAGCACCCAGGTATGAACATGTGCCGGAGTTGCATTATTGTTAGAAGCATTGGTGTTGCTATTGCTGCTTCCAGTTGTTCCACTGGAATTACTGGTAGTTGTTCCGGCTGATGCAGTACTGCCTGCACTTGCCTTGTTACCAGAATTGCTGTTGCTCTTATTTGATTTGCTTGTATTATTGTCAGATGGCTGCGCTGCAGTATTCTCTGCACTGGAAGTATTACTCTCCAGTTTTCCAGTGGTCTCCTGCTCTGCAACTGCCTCTGTTTCCGGCTCTTCTGTCTCTGTAGCTGCTTCCAATTCTTCCGTTGCCGGCTCTTCTGTCTCTGCTACCTCTTCGGTAGCTTCTGTATTTATAACAGTTTCCTTATCAGCAGTAGTATCTTTTTTCCCGCCACAGGCTGCCATACTTACTGTTACCATCAACATTGTTGCAATCATCGCTAATCTTTTCTTCATAATGATTTCCTCCCATCAGCTTTTCTTTTTTTGTCAATTATAATATAACAAACACTACAGCTTAACCATATTGTCGATTGCCTCTTCCACCGCAGCATTTAAACTTTTTCCATGCTCCATAGCATAGATTGCAATAGTTCTATGCAATTCCGGACTAATTCTTACATTAAAAGTCCCCTTATAAGGTTGCTCTGGTTCAATATTTCTCTCCTTACAATCCTCAAGATATTCATCCACTGCATTATGGAAATCCTGCTCTAATTCCTTTACGGATGCCCCTTCATAGGAAATCAGCGATTTAATACCGATTACTTTACCAAATAAACAATTATCTTCTTTCGAAAACTCTACTGTACCATTATAATTTTTGTATGATAGTAAGTCACTCATAATACGCCATCCTTTCTTAGTTTTTCAATCACCTGGTCTAAAATATAGCGTTTTAATGTCCCATTAGGATGAGGTCTATGAAAATTTATCACTTCATTAGAACCATCCTTTATAAATTTTACCCCTGAACCAGTGCCTCCCTGTTTTAATTCATATCCCAAATAGGAAAGTAATGATACCATTTCATCAAAGGTAAAATCTTTTGGCTTCTGCAAAAGTTTCTCTAATAATTTATCCTTTCTGCTCATAAATTTCTTCTCCTTTTATATTATACTCCCTGCTCACAGCAGATGCAACTAAAATTAGTTGCACTCACATATATGCCTTTTATACCTTGCCATTAAAAACATTCTGTTCTGACATCATCCCAGCAAAACTCTGGATGTATTATTTTCTGATGTTCATCTATTTCACATATTCTTGAATAGATTTTATTACGTACCTCGGCTATAAGTGTATTAATATTCTTTTCTAATGGATATTTGTTTTGCGTATCCGAAAGATATGCTGTTCCGTTATTAAATATCGGGCAATATAAATAACATCCATCCTCTTTCCGAATTAACGAAATATCGAAAAAATTTCGGTTCACATTTAATGTATAAATATTTAATTCCAATAAAAAAGTTAAATACTTTCCAAAATCATCCAATCTTGTAATACTTTTTACATCATCCACAAATTTTTCTATTCTATTGGACCTCTGCAACATCTTTCCCCGGTTCTTCATACTTAGAAAGTCTCTCCTCCAACTCCTTTACTCTTTTCTCAAGATGAAGTATATAACTCATCATTTCCGGAATATATGGAGCTGGCGTATTTTCTTTCTGTTCCCATTTTTGATACGTTCTTGTTGGTATTCCAAAGTATGCTGCAAACCGGCTCTGACTTAATCCAGTTTCCTTTCTCATCTTTGTTATTTCCACCAGTATTGTATCTTCTTTCATAATATAGTGTACCTTCCAGTTCTATTATTTTTTCTATCTAGACTATACCCTATTAGGGTACAGTCGTCAACAAGCAATCCAGGATTGTTATCATATCCATCAACAAATATCTTCTACCTTTTTAGCTTCTCATATTTCCAGTTTCTCTCCATTTTTTCAAAAAAATTCCCCTTAAGTAGACTAAGAACATTTACCTTATCTACCAAAGGGGAATTTTATCAAAATTAGATTCCTTTTATTTTTACAATTTATTCAATTAACCAGATTTTACTTCTCTTTTCCACCACGGAAAGCCAGCACCAGTAACACCACTATCAGCACGCTCTCCACCACGGTGCATATGACGCTTCCCGTCATGGATGCATCCATGAAATGAAACAGCTTTGTCTCGCTTCGAAGTACCGATACCAGATTCGTTACCATATGGGCTGCCATGGCTGCGCCAAGCCCTTCCTGTTCCATGATGACTGCCAGCAAGAGTCCTACCGCTGTGGCATACAGGAACTGCACCAGATTAAAATGCATGGCTCCAAATATTACTGCCGATAATACAATTGCCGTCTTCACTCCCAAAAATGCTTTCAAACGCTGGTAAACGATGCCACGGTAAAGAAGTTCCTCTAAGAACGGAATTATAATACAGGTTCCAAGGATTTCTAATGCCAGAGTACTGCCGTAAAAAGCAGCACTTACTTCCTGATAGCTCTGTGATGTTTCTTTTAAGCCGGTATATCCGATAAGATTATTTAACACTACGCCAAATAAGCCTGCGGCTGCTGCAAATAAAATGGTTCGTGGCAGATTTGCCATTTTCCCGCCATCCTCTTTCCGATAGAAAGCATAGATAAAGGGAAATGCTATCACCGTTGCAATAATCTGATAAATCATATAATTTTCATTGGTCATTGTATGCATGAGATTTAACACAAACATCACAACATTTGTTACTACAAAATAAATACCGATGGGATAAATCACTTCCCAGATGCGAAGTAGCTTATAATCTTTCAATATATTCTGCCGCCTCCTCAATACTGTCACAGATTGCTTTTGCACCAGCCTCCTGCAACTCTTCTTTCGTTCCGAATCCATAAGTGATACCGATGCAGTCCATATGTGCTTCTTTGGCTCCTGACACATCAAATCTGGTATCTCCAATCAATACTGCTTCGGTGGTATCATAAATATGCATCCGCTTTATCGTTTCCTGCAACACCTCATATTTGCTGTCTATTCTGCCATCCATTGTGGCTCCCACCACTTCATCAAAATAGGACAGGATATGGAAATGCTCCAAAATACGCCGGCAGGATTCTTCCGGCTTACTGGATGCCAGTCCGATACGATAGCCTTTTCGCTTGAGAGATTTCAAAGCATCCTCAACGCCATCAAAAAGACTGCATTCAAAGATACCGATTGGATGATAGCGTTCCCGGTACTTGGCTACTGCCGCTACTGCAGTCTCTTCATCCATGCCATAATGTTCCATAAAAGTATTTTTAAGTGGCGGTCCGATAAAGAATTCAAGCTTATCTGCATCCGGTTCGTCAATACCATATGCCTTTAGGGCATACTGGGCACACTTTGTTATTCCTTCCTTGGAATTGGTAATGGTTCCATCCAAATCAAATAAAACAATGTCTTTTCTGCCCTTCAGTTCCTGTTTCATCTGAAGCACCGTCTTTTTTAACACCGGATGCCAGAGATACGGTGCGATTTCACAGAGTGGTTCCAACACAAACAGGCGGTTTGCCATATCAATATGCGGAATCGTAAGTTCCGGGGTAGATATCACTTCATCATCATAAAATAAAATATCAAGGTCTATCGTTCTTGAGCCCCAGCGCATCTTACGCTCCCGGTTGCCATGAGCTTCTATGGTATGAAGCTTCTCCAATAATTCTTCCGGTGTATACAGGGTTCGAAGTTCCAGACATCCATTGAAAAATGCGCCTTCTGCCACGCCGCCATAAGGTTCTGTCTCGAGGATATCAGATACCTTTCCTACCTTGCAGTCTTCTAAGTTCCGCAGTTCTTCAACGGCATCTTCAATATATTTTCTCCGGTTGCCCATATTGGAACCAAAGGCAAGATATACCTTATGCCAGCCCCGTTCTATTTCCACTGCCACATCTGATAAAGGCAGTCCCACCGGAGCCCATGGTTTATGTATGGAAAATTTTAATTTCTGAATCAACGGAAAATGCAATAACACTGCCCGTGCTGTCTGCTCTGCTGCAGCTTCAATCAGCTTATAGGTATGTGTCGTCAGAAATTCTGTTACAAAATGGCTGACTTCTCCATAATTTACCGATTCTGTCAAATCGTCTGTGCATCCTGCTTTTCGCATAGAAAGGCAAAGCTCCATATTGATCAAAAACTTCTGTCCAAGCTTTGTCTCCTCCGGAAACACTCCATGATTTGCAAATAGTTCAAGATTTTCTATGATAATCTTATCCATGTAATCCTCCATCCCTGATTGCTTCTGCCATCTTAATTGCCTCTGCATTGGCACGCACATTGTGTACGCGGACAAATCCGCAATGTGCCCATACGGCATAAGCACTGGTTACTGCTGTGGCTGTATCGCGTTCCTTTGCCGGAACATCCAGCGTCAGACCGATTACCGACTTCCGAGATGTGCCAAGCAGCACCGGATAGCCCAGTTCATTCAGTTCTCCCACGCATCGGATAGCTTCTAAATTATTCTCATAAGTCTTGCCAAATCCTACACCCGGGTCTGTCATAATACCATCTTCACGAATCCCCGCTTCCTTTGCAAGACGTAATGTTTCCCGTAAATCATTTTTCATATCTTCCATAAAGTTCTTATAATCTGCTTCGTTGCGGTTGTGCATCAGACAGCATGCGGCATCATATTTTGCAATCACGCCAGCCATTTTATCATCTGCTTTCAGTCCCCAGATGTCATTTAAAAGATGTGCTCCTGCCGCAAGGTTAGCCTCTGCCACCTTACTTTTATAGGTATCTACGGAAACCGGCACATCAAAACGGCTTACAATTGCTTCTACCACCGGAACAGTACGCTCAATTTCTTCTTCATCAGAAATCTTTGTATAACCCGGTCTTGTGGATTCTCCACCCACATCGATGATATCTGCCCCCTGTGCCATCATTTCTTCTACATGCTTTAATGCAAGGTCTAACTGGTTATAACTTCCCCCATCCGAAAAAGAATCCGGTGTTACATTTAAGATTCCCATTACATAAGTATGATTTGCTGTGTCAAATGTCCGATTGCCTATTCTCATTTTTCTTCTCCTTTTATGCTGCCTGTAGAACCTGCTACCGGCAGCTTCTTACGGATGCCTGGCAGCTTAAAACCAGGTCTCCGGTTTATTTTTCTCTTCTTCACTCCACTTGCAGCTGTCTGCTGCTTCACAGGCAAAGCACATACGGGATGCCTTATCCGCCCATTTCATAAGCTGTGTAAATGCTGTCTGCCATAATTTCTCCCCGTGCAGCTCACTACAGGTCTCTCTGCGGTGAGCCAGAATTGCCTGGCAGATGATATCTCCTTTTTCCTTCGGATAGCCTATAGTCGCAAAAATCTCTCCTGCAAATTCGGCAGATGCCGCTGCATGAGAGATTCCCTGTTCATATTCTTTCATACGACCAATATCATGAAGCAGGGCATAAAGATATATCATCTCTTCATCCAAACCAAGCTGCTCCTTTAAATTGCGAATCTGTGCCAGACGTGCCACATCCATAAAATGTTCCATATTATGTCTGCAATAGATTCTGTCCGCTTCCAGACGGGCAATTTTCTTTACGGTTTTCCGGTATTGCTCCTGATGCAAAAGTCTCGCTACATATTCCATTTCATCACCATATCTAACGCACCATCTGGAAAAATTTATTTACCAGACGCTCATCCTCATTAAAGATTCCACGGGTCACATAAGTAACCGTCCTGCTGCCCGGCTTCTTAATACCACGCATCGTCATACACATATGCTCTGCTTCCATCATGACCATGACACCCTTCGGCTTTAACTGCTCCATCAGTGCATCTGCCACCTGTGCCGTAAGCTGCTCCTGAATCTGAAGCCGTCTTGCATAGATTTCCACGGTTCTTGCCAGCTTACTGATGCCGACTACTTCTCCATTTGGAATATAAGCAACGTGGGCTTTTCCATAAAATGGAAGCATATGATGCTCACAGGTAGAATAAAAAGTAATATCCTTTTCTACTACCATCTCATTATTGCTGGCATGAAATCTTTTCTTTAAAGGCTCTGCGGCATCCATGTCCATTCCGCCAAAGATTTCTTCATACATCCGTGCAATACGATCCGGAGTCTCAAGTAAGCCCTCCCGGTTCACATCTTCGCCAATGCCTTCTAATATCAGCCGTACACCTGCTTCCACTTTCTCTTTATCTATCATTCTTCTGTCCTTCCCGATACTGTATGACAGCCTGCTTTGCCTCTGCAAGATATGACAGGGATCCAAATATCAGCACCACATCTTCTCTCGAGCTCTCAGCAATTGCATGTCTTACCGCATCTTCAATCAAAGGTTCTGTTATTACTGTTTGATAGCCTGCTGCCTTCGCTTCCTCCGACAGCTTCTCTGCCGGAAGTGCCCTGCCATTATGCGGCGTTACCGCATATACAGTTTCCGAATAAGGACGCATTATCTTTAAAATCTTCTCATGTGCCTTATCAGCAAGCACCCCTATTATATAGGTTATCTTACGATTTGTAAAACAGTTTTCCAGCGTTTTTGCAAGTTGCAGTGCTGCGCCCTCATTATGGGCACCATCCAGAATGCATAATGGTTCCTCTAAAACACGTTCAAAACGCCCATTCCAGCAGACTTTCTGGAAGCCATTTTGTATCACCGATAAGGTAAGCTGCGGAAATGTTTTCTCTTTCAATACTTCTATTACTTTAAGCGCACAGGCTGCATTGGCTGCCTGATAGGCACCGGTCAACGGGAGTCTTATCTTCCACTGTGAATTATCTTCTCTTACATAATCAAACTGCATTCCATTCATATCATACAAAAGATTTCTTATGGCATCCTTCTTCGGCTGGTACAGCTGTGCTTTAAGCCGCTCTGCCTCCTTGACAAGAACCTCTTTCACAGCATCTTCCTGCCAGGCAGATACCACCGGACAGTTCTCTTTTATGATTCCAGCCTTTGCAGATGCAATCTCTGATAACGTATTTCCCAGGAACTGCATATGATCCATGCTGATAGAAGTAATGACACTGCAAATGGGATGGGTAATCAGATTGGTTGCATCCTCTCTTCCCCCCATGCCGGTTTCCAATAACACCACATCACAGGCTTCTTCTTTAAAATATAAAAACGCTGCGGCAGTCTCTACCTCAAAGGAAGTCGGATGCGGAAGTCCGTTTTCTGTCAGTGTAAGACAGGCTGTCTTTACTTTTTCCATCAAGGCAGCGTATGCTTCTTCGGAAACTGCTTTTCCGTTTATCTGCCAGATTTCCCGATAGGAAAAGACTGCCGGGGAACTATATCTGCCTACCTTTAAGCCGGCTTCTTCCAATACTGCCTGAAGCATTGCTCCAACGGAACCTTTTCCGTTAGTTCCTGCAATATGAATGGTAGATAAGTCTTCCTGCACATCGCCCAATTCTTTCATCAGTGCCCGGATACTGTCCAGTCCTAATATACTGCCATATTTTTTTGTTTCTTCTACAAATGCAAGTGCCTGCTGATATGTCAATTTATTTCTTTACTCCTTTGGTTGCACGGTTTCCAATATGAAGCCGGTTCAATGCAATTTCTTTATCTTTTACCATGACCACTGGCGGTTCTTCCTCACCCAGTGCATAGATGTTGGTCAGTTCATCCCCTGCTGCAAGCTTCATTCCGCAGACTCCGATTGCCCCCTTCTTCTTCTCAGGAATCGTATCTGCTGCGATCCTAAGGAACATGTCCTTTGCCGACTGCATAACAATAGTCATATTTTCTTCTACCGGTGCTACGAATATAACTGCATCATCATCTGCAAGCTTCGTGGCAGCTGTGGTACGTTTTGCTACGTCAAATTCTTTTCCATCCACCTGTTTTAACATGGCTGTCTTAGTTCCAAATAAAAGCTTCTGCGTACACAGTGCTGCCAGATCCGTGATATAAATCAACTGCTCTTTAGAGCTGTCATAATTACTTACATTATCAATCGGCTGTCCCTTGTCACGGAATTTTCCAAACGGCAAATCGACTACCTTCAGCAGATGCATCTGTCCGGTATTGGTAAAGATGCAGATTTTTCCAGTATTCATACAATGAAGTACATAACGGTTCTCACTGTCTGCTGCTTCTTTGTTACGCTCATAAGCCGCCACATCAATGGTTTTCGCATAGCCAAAACGATCCATCAAGAAGACCACTTCCATCTCTTCCATCTTCTTTTCTTCATAAACAGCAGCTTCCACATTGTCGATACGGGTACGGCGTTCTCTGG
This sequence comes from Roseburia sp. CLA-AA-H209, assembly GCF_020687575.1. Lineage (NCBI taxonomy): Bacteria > Bacillati > Bacillota > Clostridia > Lachnospirales > Lachnospiraceae > Roseburia > Roseburia sp. CLA-AA-H209. The sequence continues at coordinate 98,339 of NZ_JAJEQU010000011.1, read as the reverse complement.
AATAGTTTTTCTTAAGACCATCCAATTCCTTCATAATTACCTTCGCCATTGTACTGCGGTTGGTAAGAATATCTTCGTATTCTGCGATATTCTTTAATGTGGTATTATGCTCATCCATCAATGCTTCCACTTCCAGACCAATCAGCTTATAGAGGCGCATCTCTAAAATTGCTGTTGCCTGACGTTCTGTAAAGTTTAACTTTGAAGCTTTCTTTTCGGATTCTTTTGTCTTGAATTTAATATTTTCTGTTACACCGTTCATCAGGCAGTTTTTCGCATCCTTGATATTACGGCTTCCTCTTAAGATTTCAATTATTAAATCAATAACATCGCAGGCACGGATTAAGCCTTCCTGAATCTCTTTCTTATCCAGTTCTTTTGCCAGTAATGTCTTATATTTTCTGGTAGCAAGCTCATACTGGAACTTTACATGGTGGCGGATAATCGGAACCAGTCCCAGAGTCTCCGGTCTTCCGTCTGCTACTGCCAGCATATTGACACCAAAAGTATCTTCTAATTTTGTCTTCTTATAAAGGAGATTGCAAAGATTCTGTGCATCTGCTCCTTTTCGAAGTTCGATAACAATGCGGATTCCCTCCTTGGATGACTGATTGGAAATATCCACAATATCATTTGTCTTCTTGGTCTCAACCAGACTGTAGACATCATTTAAGAATTTTCCAATATTGGCTCCAATCATGGTGTATGGAATTTCCGTAATAATCAGGCGCTCTTTTCCACCTTTTACTGCTTCAATCTCTACTTTTCCACGAACCTTAATCTTACCGATTCCGGTCTCATAAATGGAAAGCAGTTCATCCTGGTTGGTCACAATTCCACCGGTCGGGAAATCCGGTCCCTTGATATATTTCATCATTTCTTCTGTTGTAATATCCGGATTCTTCATATATGCTTTGACACCATCAATGACTTCGCCAAAATTATGTGGTGGAATGCTGGTTGCCATACCAACGGCAATACCCTCTGCTCCGTTTACCAAAAGGTTCGGCACCTTTACCGGAAGTACTTCCGGTTCTTTTTCTGTCTCGTCAAAGTTTGGCACAAAATCTACTACATCTTTATCTAAATCTGCCAGATACGCTTCCTGGGTAATCTTCTGCAGACGCGCCTCGGTATATCGCATCGCAGCCGCTCCGTCTCCCTCAATGGAACCAAAGTTACCATGACCATCTACCAGTGGCAGTCCCTTCTTAAATTCCTGTGCCATTACCACCAGTGCATCATAAATGGAGCTGTCACCATGCGGATGATATTTACCCATGGTATCTCCCACGATACGGGCACATTTACGATAAGGTTTATCATAACGGATGCCAAGTTCGTGCATATCATAAAGTGTTCTTCGCTGTACCGGCTTCAGACCATCTCTGACATCCGGCAATGCTCTTGCAATAATAACGCTCATGGCATAATCGATATAAGATTTCTGCATTACTTCCGAATATTCGGTGCGGATAATCTGTTCTTTCGTTTCCATAATCTATCCAATTCCTTCCTGATTTTCTGCTTCTATCATTTCCCATACATCCATAAAAATATGCTGTCAGCGATTCCTTACGGATTCATAGAAATTTATATGTCAAGTTCTGCATCCTTTGCATTATCATAGATGAATTTACGACGCGGCGGTACATCCGTTCCCATCAGCATCTCTGTTACATCCGATGCCATTCTGGCATCTTCGATTTCTACCTGTTTTAACATCCTTGTTTCCGGATTTAAGGTTGTCTCCCAAAGCTGCTGTGCGTCCATCTCTCCAAGACCTTTGTAACGCTGCAAGGTAAAGGAGCCTTTGTGCGTCTTACGATAGCGGGCAAGGGCTGCATCATCATAAAGATATTCCTCTTCTCCCTTAGTTGGCATCGCTTTATACAAAGGCGGCATCGCAATATAGACATGTCCTTCGTAAATCAGTTCCGGCATAAACCGGTAAAACAAAGTCAGAAGCAGCGTTGAAATATGTGCTCCATCCACATCCGCATCTGCCATGATAATTATCTTATCATAACGAAGCTTGCTGATATCGAAGTCATTTCCATATCCTTCGGAAAATCCGCAGCCAAATGCATAAATCATGGTTTTTATCTCTGCATTAGCCAATACTTTATCAATACTTGCTTTCTCTACATTTAATATCTTTCCACGAATCGGAAGAATCGCCTGGAACATCCGGTTTCTTGCAGTCTTAGCAGAACCACCCGCAGAATCTCCCTCCACGATAAAGATTTCACATTTGGAGGCATCACGGCTTTCGCAGTTGGCCAGTTTTCCATTGGAATCAAAGGAGAATTTCTGCTTGGTTAAAAGATTGGTTTTCGCTTTCTCTTCTGTCTTACGGATTTTTGCTGCTTTTTCTGCACATCCGATAATTGCCTTTAAAGTATCCAGGTTACGGTCAAAGTACATCTGAATTTCATCATTGGTTACTTTTCCGGTGGCTCTTGCCGCATCCTGGTTATCAAGCTTGGTTTTCGTCTGCCCCTCAAATCTTGGGTCCGGATGTTTCACGGAAATAACGGCAGTCATTCCATTTCTTACATCTGTTCCGGTAAAGTTTGCATCCTTTTCTTTTAAGATGCCAAGCTCTCTTGCATAGGAATTAATCACCTGGGTAAAGGTTGTCTTAAAACCGGTCAGATGGGTTCCGCCCTCTGCATTGTAAATATTATTACAGAAGCCCAGCACATTCTCATGAAATTCTGTTGTATACTGGAATGCCACTTCAACAGAAATGCCCTCAGATTCTCCTTTATAATAAATGACATCATGGAGACATTCACTATTCTGATTCATCTCTTTTACAAATCCAATGATTCCATCCGGCTCATGATATTCAATATGTTCTACTTCTTCCCCACGTCTATCTTCATAAATAATAGTTAAAGCAGGATTTAAATATGCAGTCTCATGGAGACGGCTCTTTACTTCATCCTCTTTAAATCTTGTCTTTTCAAAGATTTCCGGGTCCGGCAGGAAATTAATCTTTGTTCCGGTCTTTTTCGTCTTTCCAATTGTCGGCAGCAGTCCGTTTACCAGCTCTACCGTTGGCACGCCACGCTCATAGCGGTCATGATGCACATAACCATCTCTGCTTATTTCTACATCCATATAAGTAGAAAGTGCATTTACAACGGAAGAACCTACTCCATGAAGACCACCGCTGGTCTTATATGCTGCATTATCAAATTTTCCGCCGGCATGCAGAGTAGAAAATACCACACGGGCTGCCGATACGCCCTTCTTATGCATTCCCACCGGAATTCCCCGACCGTTATCTTCTACGGTACAGGAGCCATCTGCCTCTAATGTAACACGGATGGTATCACATACACCAGCAAGATGCTCATCTACCGAGTTATCCACGATTTCATATATTAAATGGTTCAATCCTTTTCTTGAGACGCTTCCAATATACATTCCCGGTCTCTTCCGGACAGCTTCCAGTCCTTCCAGTACGGAAATACTGCTTGCATCATATGTTTCCTGTTTCGCCATTGTTCCATTCCTTTCTTTCTAAAAACTGCTTCAAAAGAAGCCCTGCGGCTAGTATAACACATGGAGATTTTTTTGGCAAACATGTGTTTTCTTATTTCTATCTGCGGAGCGTTTTTTACTTTACAGGAAAACAATTTCCTGCAAAGTAAAAAACAACTACCAAGAATATCTCAGTAGTTGTTTTGAACTGCCAATAACAGATTCCGTCTTAACTAAACAGATTCTTAAAGAAATCTGCAATAGATGAAAACAGATTTGAGAAGAAGCTTCCAATCTTATCAAAGATTCCATCTGCACCAAGGTTTTCAATCTTGTCATAAATGGATTTTGCCTGATTTACAAGACTGTCCACATCAAGGTCCAGATCACCAATTTTCTTCAAAAGCTCTAATAACTGTGCTTTCTGGTCTTCGGTCAGTGTCACATCAAATTTATCTGCAGCTTCATCAATGGCTTTGCGAATGCTGTCATCATCGGTGAGGCCATTCTCTGCAATCTGCTGTTTTAAGTATGCTACCAGACCTTCTACCGACTCAGAATCTGCTCCGGTGCTGCTTTCAAGCTGTCCGGTTAATACCAGCTCATTTAATGCGGTATCCACATTTTCCTGTGGAAGCTCTTTACCAGTCATTTCCTGATATGCTTTAAATACGCCAACCAATGCAGCGGTTCCGGAAATATTTTTCGGTCCTGCTACAATGATATCTGCATCTTCAATCCCTGCTGTTACCAGTGCATTTTTATACATACCAACGGTACAATAAGAAATATTCTTTGTGGAAATGTTGATTCCATTTCCTTTCTCCTTCTTTACAATCACAACGGAGGACCAGGACTTGCTTCCAATCTGGGAAGATGGAATATAAGCGTCCAGATACTGATGCTCCTCAGAGTTGCTTACTGTTACTACGTCATAGTTACCAAGCTGTGCCGGGTCAATTCCCATCAGGCTTAAAACAGTGTTCTTCTGGTCTTCGGATAAGTCTGCACCCAATGCCAGATATGGTTTGTCGCTTTCCTTGATTACAACATTGTCATCTGCTTTGTCATTGGCTGCTGCCGGGTTATCTGCAGCTGCTCCGGCATCCGGCGTGCTGCTGTCTGCTCCACTGTCCGGATTTGCTGCTGCATCGGAACTGTTATCCGCTCCGTCTGCCGCACCATCTTCCCCGGATATCTCTGTCGATAAGGTACCGGTCACTTCTGCTGCGGATGCCTGAAATGGCACTCCAAGAAACAGCATACATGCCAATCCCATTCCCATTATTTTTTTGATATGTTTTTTCATTTTTTCCTCCTTTTTCAGGCAAGGTGAACATTCATCCATGCCCGAATATCATGATATACAACATCACGGTCTGTCTCATTTAAGATTTCGTGACGGTCGTTGTCATATAATTTCCAGGTAATATCCTCTTTGCCGGCTGCGTCAAATTTATTATATACCTTCTTTACGCCGCTGCCGCAGCCTCCCACCGGATCCATTGCTCCCGATATAAAGAATAACGGAAGACTCTTTGGAACTGCTTCAATATTTTCCTGCTGGTTGTCAAAAAGAACTGCCTCAAACAGTCCCATATAAGCATTTACCGTAAATACAAACGTGCATTTCGGGTCTGCATAATAGGTTTTTACTATTTCTTCATCCTTGGTCAGCCAGCTATTGGAAGCATCTTTTCCTGTCAGGTCAAACTGATGATAGTATTTATCATAAGATAATTTTTGTAATAATTTACTTCTGTGATGCCAGCCGAAAAATGCTGCCTGCAGCTTTGCAATAAGCATGGCAAGCTTTGTGGTATTGTCCGGAATACAGCCGGTTCCCATAATTATAGCACCGGTAAGTCCCTCTCCATGTATCGCCAGATATTTCCGAAGCATATAAGAACCCATGCTGTGTCCTAACATAAAATAAGGCACACCCGGATGCTCTTTCCGTGTTATCTCCCGGAGTGTATGCATATCGGCAACCACCGTATCGCTGGGATGCTCTGCAAAAAATCCCCATTCATCCTTAGATACAACGGATTCGCCGTGTCCGATATGATCATGACCTACCACCAGAAAACCATTGTCATTTAAAAATTCTGCAAAAGCCCGGTAGCGCTCAATATATTCCACCATACCATGTGTTATCTGTAAAACTGCACGATACTTTCCATCTTCCGGAGTCCATCGTACTGCATGAACTGTGGTTCGCCCATCTGCGGAAGGGAAAGAAAACACTTCCTCTTTCGTCATATAATATACCCCCTGTATGTTATAAATCCCTTATATTTTACAATGATTCTGCCCTTTTTACAACCGAAGCGTCCTGCAAAAACCATAATACTCTATTAAATTTTTCTTAAATTCCTAAAGTTTCACCTAAACCGCCGTATTATTGCCTGTACACTTTCTCTTCCACTGTAAGTGTCCACTGCCGGCTCATAAACGGCTGCAAACTGTATGCTGTTTTCTTTTCCATGCATAGCTGCATCCACTTCTTCACTGCCAAACTTTTCACTGAGAAATGTAAGAAATTTTTCCACTTCTCCAAAATAGACTCCTGCCATCGGATTCCCCTTTGAATCCAACAAATGAAGCTTTAACACATTCCGGTTTACGCCCACTATACCAGCTCTCGTAACCTTAATATTACGGTCTGCAAATACCGGTTTGGTATTGGACTTTCCGCAAGGCTCCAGCACACTTAACTGCCGGATGGTATCTACCGTAAAATAGGACATTGGAAGCACCGCATCCAGCCTTACCACCTCTGCCATATCTTCTTCAGAAAGTTCTGCCTTCTGATTAAGCTGTTCCCGCAATTTATCAATATCTTCTTCCCGCATGGAAAGTCCTGCTGCCATAGGATGTCCGCCGTATTTTGTAAACAGCTCCGCCACTTCCGTCATTTTATCAAACATGGAATAGGCTTCGATGGAACGACCGGAGCCTTTGACTCCTTCTTCTCCTCTGGTCAGTACAAATACCGGTCTCTGATAGGCTTCCCGGATTCTTCCGGCAATGATTCCCGCAAGACTCTCATGGCATTCCGGCAGGTAAACCACTAATACTTTATCTTTTTCCCGGCCTTCCTTTTCAATCTGTTCCAATGCCTTCTGTGTCTCCTGCTGTGTCATATATTTCCGGCTTTCGTTAAGCTCCACCAATTCGCCTGCCAGTGCAGAAGCCTTTACTTCATCCCGCTCAAGCAGCAGCTCCAGGGAACGTTTTGCCGTATCCAGTCTGCCGCTGGCATTGATACATGGTCCCAATACAAAGCCGATATGATATGCACTCAACGGCTTGTCAGAAAGCTTGTTTTTTGCAATCAACGCTTTCATTCCGGGATTCTTCGTATGCTCTAACGCTTTTAACCCAAGCTTTACCAAAATACGGTTTTCTCCGGTTAAGTCCATGACATCCCCCACCGTTGCAAAGCCTGCATTTTCAATAAAAATATCCGCTTCTTCCACCGGAATATCCATTCTCTCATAAAGCACCTGCACCAGCTTCCACGCCACTACTGCTCCGCAGATTCCTTTGCAGGGATACGGACAATCCGCCTGCTTGGGATTTACAATGGCATCCGCATTGCTCCGTAGAAATTCCTTTCCTTGTTCTGTATTACGATAAGGAATCTCATGGTGGTCTGTTACCACAACGGTCATTCCTTTTTCCTTTGCAAAATTAATCTCGTTGATTGCAGCAATTCCATTGTCACAGGTAATCAAAAGTTCTTTTCCATCGGACAATGCCTGCTCGATTAAATGCTCATTGATTCCATAACCATCTTTCATCCGGTCCGGGATTGCAGCATCCACATTGCCGCCGCACCGGCGGATTCCATCTAATAAAATATAGGTTGCATTGACACCATCAATATCATAATCACCAATGATACGCATGGTCTTTTTCTCTGCAATGCCCTCTGCAATAATTTCTGCAGCTTTATCCACATCCTTTAATAAATGAGGATTATGTAATGCCTCTTTTCCACCATACAAATATTCTGTAATTTCTTTTTCATCTATTATATCCCGGTTTCTTATAATCCGGGCAATCAGTGGGTCAATTCCATATTTCTTTGCCATTTCCATGAAATTGCCGCCTTTTCTGATTTCAATCCATTTCTCCATGAAGCTTTCTCTGCCTTATCTATTCATATTCCACATTTATGAGCACCAGTCCCTTTGCTGCTGCCATTGGTCCTGCCAGACTGCGGTTTCTGCCCTCTAATATTTCTTTCATCTCACGAACTTCCCGCTTTCCCGTTCCAACTTCTAACAGTGTTCCGGTAAGGATTCGCACCATGTTCTGTAAAAATCCATTTCCGGTAAAAGAAATGTCAAGTTCATCCTTTTTCTCTTCTATCCGAATCTCATAAATCGTCCGTACTGCCGATTTTTTGAAATGACGGTTGCCGCAAAAAGAAGTAAAATCGTGGGTTCCAAGCAGCACTTCCGCCGCTGCCTTCATTTTGTTAATATTCAGGTTTTCTGCCACCGGTGTTACATATTTTCTCCGGAATACATCCGGCTTCTCCCCTAAGAAAATGCGGTAGCAATAAGTCTTTTTTACTGCGTTTAATCTGCTGTGAAACCGAAGCGGTACTTCGGATACCTCTAATACCACAATATCCTCCGGCAGATACTGGTTACAGTACCGCTTTATCTCTTCCGGTTCATATGCGCTCTGAAGTTTAAAATTTGCCACCTGTCCCATGGCATGCACACCCGCATCCGTTCTTCCGGAGCCATGTATCTCTATTTCTTCTCCTGTCATTTTCTCCAATACCGACTGCAGCTTTCCCTGAATGGTCTGCTCTGTATTTCCCTGAACCTGCCATCCGCTGTATCTGCTGCCATCGTATTGCAATATCATTTTATAATTTATCATGTTTTCTCTCCATTCATTCTGCAACAGTATAACACGTTTTCCCGCTTTCCGGCATATACTTTATGGAATAAATATCATGAGGTTTCCATATGTCAAACCTTTCTTATATGCAAAAAGCCACAGACAGAGGACAACTGCAGATTCATGTCACCACAGAGCGTGGCTTTTTCCCCATTAAAGATGCCTCCATCCGTCTCTCCTATACGGGAAATCCTACTGAAATTATTAAAGAACTATCAACTGACATTTCCGGTCAGACTGCAGCAGTTGAACTGCCGGCTCCCCCCTTAGAATATAGTATGGAGCCTTCTGAATTCCAGCCTTACTCGGAATATACCATTCAGGTAAATGCGTCCGGCTACCGTCCCATCAATATTTCCGGTATCTCCGTTCTGCCGGATAAAACTTCCATCCAAAATGTCCGGATGGAAACTGCCACCGTGGAAAATCCACTGGAACGAAATATTGTTATAACAGCCAACACTCTCTATGGGAATTTTCCGCCGAAAATCCCAGAGGATGAAATCAAGCCGATGACTGAAAGCGGCGAGATTGTCTTAAGCCGTGTTGTCATCCCGGAATATGTCATTGTCCATGACGGACCGCCAAGTGATTCTTCCGCCAACGACTACTATGTCCGTTACCGGGATTACATCAAAAATGTTGCCTCCAGCGAAATCTATGCTACCTGGCCGGATGCTGCTCTCCGTGCAAATATTTTAGCGATTATGTCCTTTACCCTGAACCGGGTGTATACGGAGTGGTACCGGAACAAAGGCTATGATTTTACCATTACTTCTTCCACCGCCTTTGACCACAAATTTGTCTACGGCAGAAACATTTTTTCCAATATTTCCAATATCGTCGATGAGATGTTTAACAGCTACCTTTCCCGCCCGAACGTCCGCCAGCCGATTCTGACCCAGTACTGTGACGGGCAGCGGGTAAGCTGCCCGAACTGGATGACTCAGTGGGGTTCGAAATACTTAGCCGACCAGGGGTATTCCACCATTGAAATTCTGCGCTATTATTACGGCAGCAGTATGTATATCAACACGGCGGATGAAATCAGTGGTGTGCCTGCTTCCTGGTCGGGCATCAACCTTGAGGTTGGTTCTACCGGGGATAAGGTGCGGATGCTGCAGGAGCAGCTGAACCGGATTGCACGTAACTACCCTGCGCTTCCGACTATTGCCGTGGATGGCATTTATGGTTCTGCAACCAAAGCTGCCGTAGAAAAATTCCAGTCCATCTTTGGGCTTCCGGTTACCGGAATTGTAGATTTCCGTACCTGGTACCGTATTTCCGAAATTTATGTGGCTGTTTCAAGAATTGCAGAATTATATCAATAAATTTCATAACTTAAACCTTTTCGGGAATTCTTTTTACCACAAATCCATAGTAATTATGAAAATACAATGCTATACTAAATTCATATTACGAATTTACTGGAGGGAAAAATAATGCATACATTTCAACCATATCCAATTGACCTTATGGAAATGAATCCATTTACTAAAATCGGTAAAGAATGGATGTTAATTACAGCAGGTGATGAGAAGAAAGCAAATACAATGACTGCAAGCTGGGGCGGTGTTGGCGTCCTCTGGGGCAAAAATGTTGTCTACATCTTTGTAAGAGATACACGCTATACCAAAGAATTTATTGATAATGGAGAGACATTTTCACTGACCTTTTTAGATGAGTCCAATAAAGGAGCTTTAAAATATCTTGGAGCTGTTTCCGGACGTGATGAAAATAAAATTGAAAATGCAAGAATGCATCTTGATTACTGCAAGGACACACCTTATATTGACGAAGGAAATCTGGTATTTATCTGCCGTAAATTATCTGCTACAAAGATGACTCCGGACCAGTTTATTGATTCTTCTATCGAAAGCAGCTGGTATGCCGATGGCAACCTTCACACCATGTATGTAGGTGAAATCTTAGAAGTACTTGCCCGCTAAGCTACTCGCGTAACCATGGGAAACATGCTTTGCAAGTTTCTACAGTTATCGCGATGCTCGCCAAAGTCTGGCAGAAAAGAAAGAGCCAAGTTCGTTCAAGCAAACTTGGCTCCTTCTTTTCTGCCAGACTTTTTTTACCATCATTTTACTTATGAATAATATCATAATGTGCCTGTACGGCAGCATCGATTTTTCTCTGGTCTCCCGTTTCGATTGCTTCTGCAATTTCTACATGAAGCTTCCACATTTTTTCAAATTTCTCGGCATCTGCATTTTCCCAGCCTTTTCGGATACTTTCCTTATAAATTTCAGAAAATACCTGCATAATCGTAATCATGAAACGGTTGCCGGAACCTAATATTAATTTCTGATGAAACTCCCGGTCAATCTCATAACTTCTCTGCTGGTCAGCATTCTGCATAGATTCTGCCAGTGCTTTTAACTCCGCAAAATCCTGTTTACCCATGTTTTTAGCCGCAAGAAGACCTATTGTATATTCTAAAAGGCAGCGTGCCTCTGCAAGCTCATCCTTATCTATCTGCTGCAATAGCAGCATCATATTAATTACTTCTGAAAGGCTTTTTTCCATGTTGCAGCAGATATAATTGCCGGAGCCCTGCTGGCTTTCAATCAATCCGATATTCTCCATACTCTTTAATGCTTCCCGGATAGATGGACGTGACATACCAAGTGTTTCTGCCATTTCACGTTCTGTTGGCAGCTTACTGCCTACCCGAAACTCCCCGCTCCGTATTCCATCTTTTACGAATGCCATTACCCTCTTATACTCTCTGTCCTTCATCTGAATCTCCTTTCATCCCTTGCAAAATTATTGCATCATAGATACATCAATAAAAATTAGCAAATACAGTTGCTGCTGCTACCGTCAGAAGTCCTGCTACTGCAATGGCAAGACTGCTCATTGCTCCTTCTACTTCTCCCATTTCCATGGCACGGGCGGTTCCGATTGCATGGGCGGAAGTACCGAGTGCCAGTCCCTTTGCCACCGGCTCTTCTATATGAAATACACGGCATACCACTTCTGCAATCATATTTCCCAAAACTCCGGTAATGATAATTACTGCCACCGTAATCGTTACGATTCCTCCAAGTTCTTCAGATACTCCCATTCCAATTGCTGTGGTAATGGATTTTGGCAGAAGGGTTACATATTCCTCATGATTCAGATGGAATATCACCGCAAAAAGAAGCACACTTCCCATACTTGCAATGACACCGGATATAATTCCTGCTACAATGGCACTTTTATGTTTCTTTAACAATTCCAGCTGCTCATACAACGGAACAGCAAGACATACCGTTGCCGGGGTTAAAAGATAGCTTAAATACTTTGCTCCTTCATAATAACTGTCATAGTCAATCCTGCCTACACTTAATACAACCATAACAAAAATAATAGAAATCAAAAGTGGATTAAACAGCGCCAGCTTTAATTTACGCTTTAACAGTGCTCCGATTTCATATCCAATGAGACTGATTACTACACCAAAGAAAAGGGTATCTCCTGCAAAATTATTCATTTTCTTCTTTCTCCCTTCCCTTTCGTATCACATTCTGTGTCACTCTTCCGGTCACGACCATAACAATAATCGTCGTAAGTACTGTAATGACAATCACCGGCACAATAGTCGGACGCAGAACGCTCCAGGAGTCCAGAAGTCCTACTGCTGCCGGAATAAACATCACCGGCATAATTTCAATTAAGAATATCGCAGTGTCCTTCACCTGTTCTATCTTAACGATACCCGTTACCAGAGCAAGCAGCATTAACACCAGTCCGTAAATGCTTGCAGGAACCGGTAATGGCAGCACCATATGCAGAATTTCTCCAGCAAAAGAAATTGCCAGAATTAAAAAAAACTGTCTAAAATACTTCATTTCTAAATCCTCCGATTGGTATTACCAATCAAAGAGTATAATACAAAAGAAGTAAAAAGACAAGTTTTATTTAATGATTTTTCAAAATTTTATTCATTTTCTAATTCTATAAAATCTGAATACTGTTTCCCTCTGTATGCTTTGCCGCTTTTTTCTTTTTTACCAGTTCGCCCGAAAATTCACTCATATTTCGAAAGGTATAATTCCTATTACTTATCATAGCAATAGAAAGTGTTACCAGTGGAAAATACTCTTCACCACCTTTCTTTTAAATATAATAATACTTAAGCTGTCTATAAAGAGCATTTTTCTAAGAATTAGAACCTGCGATTAACTCATCCAGAGTACCAAAATGGTACCCCATCTCTTCCCACTTTGTAAGTAGTTCATCTAATATTTCACCATTGGTCTTTGAAGTATTGTGCAGCAGCACAACAGCTCCCGGATGAATACGTCCGGTGAGTTTTTCAAAGGCCTCTTCTTTTGTTGGCTGATTATCCGGATCCCAGTCCACATAGGCAAGACTCCAGAAAAAAGTATAATAACCTAATTCTTTTGCCATTTTCAGATTTGATTCACTGTATTTCCCCTGAGGCGGCCGGTAAAATTTAACCATCTCCTTGTCTGTAATCTCTTCATAAAGTAACTTGACATCTTCAACTTCCTTTTGAAATGACGATACATCTGCAATTTCTGACATATCCGGATGATGATAAGTATGATTTCCTACGGTATGACCTTCTTCCACCATTTTCCTTACCAGATCCGGACTGGTCTCTAAGAAATGCCCTACTACAAAGAAGGTTGCCTTTACATCATGCTTTTTCAATGCTTCCAGTATCTTCTCCGTATTTCCATTCTCATAGCCGCAGTCAAAGGTCAGGTAAATCACCTTATCATCGCCATTACCAATAAAATATGTATTATATTTCCGCAATTCTTCCGGTGTGGCATTTCCGGTTGGCTGTGTCCCCGATTCACCAAATCCAAGTCCCCAGTTCTCTGTTGTAGATGCCACTGCATTTACTCCCAGTAAGCCGCCATTCTGCCAGCTTTTTACCAGCACTGCACTCCCACGGCCTGCGCAAAATACCAATGCCAGCATTACCGCCACTGCCAGTATCCTTTTCCATTTTTTCATAAAAAAAGCCTCATATACTCTTTCTAAAGTATATGAGACTTCTTTTATCTCATGCTTTTCATTTTAGTTCTTTCAGTCATTTACTCTACTGCCTTGAATGCTTCCTCTAAGTCTTCAATAATATCGTCGATATTTTCTGTTCCGATAGAAAGGCGGATGGTATTCGGTTTGATTCCCTGCTCTTCTAATTCTTCTGCACTAAGCTGGGAATGCGTGGTTGATGCTGGATGAATCACCAGAGATTTTACATCTGCAACATTTGCCAGTAAGGAGAAGATTTCCAGATTGTCGATGAAATCTTTTGCCTTTCTGTCATCACCTTTGATTTCAAAGGTAAAGATAGAACCGCCACCGTTCGGGAAGTATTTCTTATATAATTCCTGCTGCTTTGGATCTGTACTTACTGCAGGATGATTTACACGCTCCACCTGTGGATGGTTATTTAAGAACTCTACTACCTTCAATGCATTCTGTACATGACGTTCTACTCTTAAGGATAATGTCTCTAATCCCTGTAAGAAGATAAATGCATGGAACGGAGATAAAGTTGCTCCGGTATCACGGAGTAAGATTGCACGAATCTTGGTTACAAATGCTGCCGGTCCTACTGCCTTGGTAAAGCTGATGCCATGATAACTTGGGTTTGGCTCAGTTAAAGATGCAAATTTTCCACTTGCCTCCCAGTCAAATTTTCCGCTGTCTACGATAACTCCACCAATTGTTGTTCCGTGTCCACCAATGAATTTTGTTGCAGAATGTACCACGATGTCTGCGCCATACTCAATCGGACGAACCAGATAAGGTGTTGCAAAAGTGTTATCTACGACTAATGGAATCTTGTGTGCATGTGCTACTTTTGCGATGGCTTCAATATCAGCTACGTCTGAGTTAGGATTTCCTAATGTCTCAATATATAATGCTTTTGTATTGTCTTTGATTGCTGCTTCAAATGCTTCCGGCTCCGGCTCAACAAAGGTTGTTGTAATGCCGTACTGTGGAAGTGTATGCTCCAACAGGTTATAAGAACCACCATAGATATTCTTTGCAGCTACAATATGGTCACCATTCTGTGCAAGATTTTCAATCGTATAAGTAATTGCTGCTGCTCCGGATGCTACTGCCAACGCTGCAACTCCACCCTCTAATGCTGCAATTCTCTTCTCAAATACATCTTCTGTCGGATTCGTAAGTCTTCCATAAATATTTCCTGCATCTGCAAGACCAAATCTTGCTTCCGCATGGTCGCTGTTGCGGAATACATAGGATGATGTCTGATAAATAGGTACTGCTCTTGCATCTGTCACCGGATCCGGATTTTCCTGTCCTACATGTAACTGTAAAGTTTCAAATTTTAAATTACGTTCTGCTCTGCTTTTCTTTGTGCTCATCTTCTTTTTCTCCGTTCTGTTATTTATTTCTGTCACTCTGATGTTACATCAGATTTTTTCCATTCTACTGCAAATTACTCTGTAAATAAAGCTGTTGAATAATATCTGTCTCCATTGTCCGGTAATAAAGCTACAATTGTTTTTCCTTTATTTTCAGGTCTCTTTGCCAGTTCAATTGCTGCATAAGCTGCTGCTCCGGAAGAAATTCCTACTAATACGCCCTCTTTGTGTGCAATTTCTTTTGCCACACGGAAAGCATCTTCGTTCTCTACCGGAAATACCTCATCATATACTCTGGTGTTTAATACATCCGGTACGAATCCTGCACCGATACCCTGAATCTTATGTGCTCCACTCTTACCTTCGGATAATACCGGTGAAGATGCCGGCTCTACTGCTACAACTTTAACATCTGCTTTCTGCTCTTTTAAGTATTCACCGGTTCCTGTTACGGTTCCACCTGTACCAACTCCTGCTACAAAGATGTCTACTGCTCCGTCCGTATCTTTCCAGATTTCCGGTCCTGTTGTCTCTTTGTGTACTTTTGGATTCGCAGGGTTTACAAACTGTCCAGGGATAAAGCTGTTTGGAATCTCTTTTGCAAGTTCATCCGCTTTTGCAATTGCACCTTTCATTCCTTTGCTTGCTTCTGTCAGAACAATTTCTGCACCGTAAGCCTTTAAGATGTTTCTACGTTCAACACTCATGGATTCCGGCATAGTAAGAATGATACGGTATCCCTTGGCTGCCGCAAGTGCTGCAAGACCAATTCCTGTATTTCCGGATGTCGGCTCGATAATAACAGAACCTTCTTTTAACTGTCCTTTTGCTTCTGCATCTTCAATCATTGCTTTTGCGATACGGTCCTTTACGCTTCCTGCCGGATTGAAATATTCCAGTTTGAAAAGTAATTTTGCTTCTAAGTTATACGCCTTTTCTAAATTAACTGCCTCGATTAATGGTGTATTTCCAATCAGTCCTAATGTTCCTTTATAAATGTTTGCCATGATAATAATCTCCTTTTCCCTAAATTCATATATTTCCTATCTGTTTGATATGGATTAAGTATAATATAAAACGATGCGTACCAATTGTCAAGACTTTTTTCAAATAAATTATTTAAAATATTTTGTTTCATTGGTACACATCGACCTCGTCCATTTAAATGACATAATCGCTGCTGATATCCTGCTGCCATTCCATCAAATCCTTTAACGTATACTTGTCTACTACACTCTTAATCGCATCATTTAATTCTTTCCAGATACGAAGTGTTACACATTCTGACTGACGCTCACAGGTGTTCACCTCATCCTCAAGACACGATACCGGTGCAAGACTTCCTTCTACCTGACGTAATATCATCCCTATCGTATATTCCTTCGGTGTCTTTGATAAACGATATCCTCCCTGGGGGCCTCTGATGCTCTTAACAAACCCTGCCCGTACCAGTGTAGAAATAATCTGTTCCAAGTATTTCATGGAAATATCCTGACGTTCCGCAACATCTTTAAGACGTACCGGTTCAACTTCATCATTCATTGCTATATCAA
Source organism: Roseburia sp. CLA-AA-H209 (assembly GCF_020687575.1). Taxonomy (NCBI): domain Bacteria; kingdom Bacillati; phylum Bacillota; class Clostridia; order Lachnospirales; family Lachnospiraceae; genus Roseburia; species Roseburia sp. CLA-AA-H209. The sequence goes on along the minus strand of NZ_JAJEQU010000011.1, from coordinate 81,988 downwards.
GAAGAAGTCGGACAGCATAACGTCCCTTTGTTGAAATCTTCATACTGTACCTCCATTTCTATTTGTCTATGGGTACAGTATATTCCTTTTTTCCTACTATGTCAATATGGATATGTTATTTTTAATATTCTTCCTCTTCTTCACCCTCAGAGATGTCGTTCTTCGGCTTCTTTAAGCCTTCAATGACAATGCCATTCTTCTCAGCATAATCCCAAAGTGCAGCATGAATACCTTCTTCTGCCAGAAGGGAACAATGCACTTTAACCGGTGGAAGTCCGTCTAATGCTTCCATTACTGCTTTATTGGTTACAAGTAATGCTTCCTGTACGGTCTTTCCCTTTACCAGTTCTGTTGCCATACTGCTGGTTGCAACTGCAGCACCACAGCCAAAGGTCTTAAACTTACAGTCCTGAATCACACCATTATCATCAATATCAAGATAGATTCGCATGATATCACCGCATTTTGCATTTCCTACTGTTCCTACTCCGCTGGCATTTTCAATCTCCCCTACATTTCTCGGATTCTGAAAATGATCCATAACTTTTTCACTATACATAATCGTTACTCCTTTTCTTCTCTATTACTGCTGGTTCTTTACAAAATCTTCGTATAACGGTGACATGCTGCGTAAATGTGCAACAATCTCTTTGATTGCATCTACCGTGGTGTCAATCTGCTCTTTGGTGGTATCTGCGCCTAAAGTCAGGCGGAGTGAACCATGTGCAATCTCATGTGGCAGACCAATTGCCAGCAATACATGAGACGGGTCTAAGGAACCGGAAGTACATGCTGAACCGGAGGATGCACAAATCCCCTTCATATCTAACATAATCAGCATGGATTCTCCCTCCACAAAACGGAAGCATGCATTGACATTATTGGCAAGACGATGCTCTCTGTCTCCATTGATTTTCACATATGGGATTTCCTTTTCAAAACGGGAAATCATATAATCTCTCAATTCTCTTTCTCTTGCAGTACGCTCTTCCATGGAAGCAAATGCCAGTTCTGCAGCTTTACCGAAGCCTACGATTCCCGGTACATTTTCCGTTCCGGCTCTTCTCTTTCTCTCCTGTGCACCACCATGTACAAAGGAGCGGATTTTTACACCTTTTCTGATATAGAGGAAACCGATTCCCTTTGGTCCGTTTAATTTATGGCCACTGCTGCTTAACATATCAATATTCATTTCATCTACCTGGATTGGCTCCTGACCAAATGCCTGTACTGCATCAGTATGGAATAAAACTCCATGTGCCCTGGCAATTGCACCAATCTCTGCAATCGGCTCGATGGTACCGATTTCATTGTTGGCAAACATAATAGAAATCAGAATGGTATCCGGACGGATTGCAGCTTCTACATCTGCCGGATTGATACGTCCATTCTCATCCACATCAAGATAAGTTACCTCAAAGCCCTGTCTTTCCAACCATTCACAGGTATGAAGAATTGCATGATGCTCAATCTTACTGGTGATGATATGTTTTCCTTTTTCTTTATAAGCTTCTGCTGTTGCTTTCAGTGCCCAGTTATCAGATTCACTTCCACCTGCCGTAAAATATATTTCTTCCGGTTTCGCACCGATTCCTGCTGCAATAATATCTCTGGCCCTTGTTACTGCCTTGCGGCTTTCCTCACCTAATGCATAAATGGTAGATGCATTTCCATAATACTGGGTAAAATAAGGAAGCATTGCCTCCACTACCCGCTCGTCCGTTCTTGTTGTTGCCGCATTGTCCAGATAGATTAATTCCATCGGTTTTCCTCCTTTATCAATTTGCTTTATCAGCTATTTTCGTCCTATTTCCAAGTAATTCAGTCGGAACTAAGAATAACACCTTAGGAATAGTATGTCAATCTTCTGCCTGGATTTATTCCTTTTGTACTTTTATTTATCCAAGAGGTTAAAAGGGGAAAGGGCAGCTTTCGCTGCCCTTTCCATCTATCCTCTTATTTCAGACGATATACATTATAAAAACTAAACTCTCCTGTTTGCAGTTTTGCTCTGCTTAGACTCTTTTACGTCTTCTGTAAAGTACAACTACCGCTGCTCCTGCAACGAATAACAATACTACCATGCATGCAATCGGAGTATTATCTCCTGTCTTAACCTGCTTCTCTGCTGTTACAGCAGGTGTTGCATTCGGAGTTGTAGATGCTGCTGGTTTCATATCTGTATTGCTAAGTACAATAACATACTCAGATGCATGTGAGAATTTGAAATCAACGGTTCCGTCTGCATTTACCTTTAAAGCCTGAACATATTCTAATGCTCCGGTCTTTTCATTGTAATAGTAAAGGTTTGCATATTTTCCACTGTTCTCTGCACCAACGTTGACACGAAGTATAGCATCAAATCCAAATGCTCCGTCATGTGCCAGTGAAAGTTCAATAGTCTTGTTGTCTCCAGCTAATGCTTTAATCTTATCAGCCGGGATGCTGCTCTTACCTACGGTTACACCGAGGTCTATTGCATCTTTTAATTTACTTACAATGTTCTTTCCGTTTACAATCCAGCTTACGTTGTCGCTCAGTTTGAAGGTAATGGTAATATCTTTTCCAATCATGCCATTGAATACTTCTGCCGGAACTTTTGTGGTATCTGGCATTGTAACATTAATCTTTGCTGTATCTCCCACAGCATCAATGGTATCAATTACTTCCTGGAAATCTTTACCCGGAACAGTAATGTCAAGATTAATCTTTTTATCTGCTCTCAGCACTACAGTACCGCCATCCTTTGCTGCCGGAATGGTAACTGTTACTGTCTTATCAGAAGAAACAGTATATGTTTTACCATCATAAAGATTTACAACTGTATTTCCTGCATTTGCATTAACCGGAACTTTTACTTCTTTTGCGGTATCCTTGATATTCATACCAACATATAAGGTTGTTCCTCCATAGGATCTTGAAACTACATCATAGCCTTCCTCATCAGAACTTGCCACAACCTTTCTGCTTCCTCTTGCAAATACATCTGTGTATGCATTACGGATGCTCAGCAGATTCTTATAATGCTGATAAGTTACATTGTCCTCTGTTGCCAGAGAGAAATCCATGTCATATCTATTAGTCTGGTATGGATAATTATTTAATCCGCTTAAACCAACTTCTTCACCATAATAGATCACCGGAATACCCTTTGCAGTAAGCTGTAAGGTAGCTGCAACTAACGCTGCTGATGTTGCCTCATCCTCGGTATATCCTTTTCCGTTCATTAAGGACGCCTTAAATCCATCTTCATCATGACTGCTTAAGAACTGACCTGTCATGTATGCGTTATTAAGTGCTGTATTTCTGGAAGAAAGGAAGCTTTCTACAGAAGAAATATTACCACTGACAAAGCTTGTTGCCTGGTCATTAAAATCAAAATCAAGGTCTGCATCCATCTGACCGGTACCTAAGGTACTACCATTTGACGCATATCCTGCGCCATAATATTCTCCAATCATCTTGAAGGATGGATTTACTTCTGTTGTAGAATTTTTAAGTGCTGCCCATGTTGTACTATCAACATGCTTTACTGTATCTACACGGAAATAGTCAACACCATAATCCTTCATCCATGATGTCTGCCATTCTACTAATTTTGCCCTGACATCTGCATTTTCTGTTGCAAAATCCGGCAAGCCAGACTGCCATGATTTAATATCGCCTTCACTGACGCTCTTATCCCTAAGCATATCAGCAAATGTTGATTCTGTACCATATCCAGCATGGTTTACAACAATATCAACCATAATACGCATGCCACGTTTATGTGCTTCGCTAATCATAGTTTCAAATTCTTCTGTTGTACCAAGTGTCGGATTCAATTTTGTAAAATCACTTGCCCAGTATCCATGGTATGCTGCATTATAAGGAACATCTTCTGAACCCTCATCTGTTACAGCTACACCTTTCACATTCTCTACAATTGGTGTAATCCAGATTGTATTTACACCTAAATCCTGTAAGTAATCTAACTTGGTTGTTACACCTGCAAAATCTCCACCATGATACAGTCCCGGATTGTCTCCGTATGTATCTGCACCACTTGCTGTATTGTTAGATTCATTGCCATCAAAGAAGCGGTCTGTCACCATAAAGTAGACAACAGATTCATCCCAGTCGAAATCATTTTTGTTTTCCTTCACACGGTCTGTGATTTCAACATCCACTGTAGTACTGAATTTATTACCGTACTGGTCTGTTACAGTAATTGGTAATGTCTTAATTCCTAATGTTGTATCTGTTGTTGCAGAAATGGTAACTGCCTGCAGTTCCGGTTCAATCGGCATTGCACTGCTTCCACCAAGAGAAGAAACATCAATACTTGCACTTGCTACTTCAAGTTTCTGAGTGTCTGTATCAGCCTGTTCAACCTTAAACTTAACAACATCATTTTCATTGTAGTTAAAGGATTTATTCATAACTTCTGCTGTAACTGTTGCATTTAATTTATAGTATTCAAAATATGAGTAATCTGCTTTCTTGTACTCTTCACTGTTTGAATTGAATGCATCTACAACATAAGTTCCATTTGCTTTGTAACGATAATGTGTTTTACCATCTGTCAAGCCGCTCTTTACATACTCAAAACGCTTTGTTGTATCATTGTATGTCATTGGATACTCTGTTCCGTCTACATCAACAGATACTGTCATATCCTTTAAGGTGCCATCTACAAATGCAGCATCATCACGATAGTAATATGATACCTGTTGATTTTCTGCATCTACTTCATAGCCAGTATTATATGGCATAGCAATTTCCGGCTCACTGCCGGCTTTCATGCTGGCATAGATAACCTTCTGGTCAGAAGGGAATGTAACGGAATGGTCTCCACCATCTTTAATCCATGGGTCACCTGTTGAATCTAATGCAATACAAAAATCAACCTTTGTGCAGGATGGTTTTGCAGGAATCGTTACTGTCCATTTATCTCCACCTACGTATGTAAAATCGGTTAATACTGAAGCATATCCTGATGACCATGTATAGAACTGTGGTGTAATACCTTTTTCTTTTAATCCCGGATTCTCATAATCCAATACAAGGTATCTCTTTTCCGTTGGTACGATTGTCGGTTTCTCATGAACCGGATCTGAACCATCCACATAATATAATACCTCATTCTCATCACCGCTTATTGTAAAAGAACGGTCTGCGGTATCAGAGCCGCCATCCCATCCCTGTGTTATGTCATAACGTGCCTTTAATCCTACTGTTTTTCCCACATTACTGCCGGCAACTGTAATGGTCTTTTTAAACCATGTCACATTATTTGCAGCATCATATTCTGTTTCATCAAAAACATATGATCCATTTAATCCGGCATTCCACATCCACATATCAACTTTTCCCATGTCTGTGTCTGTTGATAAATCTTCATTGTAATAATACATTGTAAATGTGTGGTCTGGAACCGGTGCCTCCCAGCTGTCCGGTGCTGTTTTATATACGGTTGTATCACCACCACCTTTGGTTCCGGTAACCCAGAGTTCAGTACTTGTTGATGTTACAGAAACATCAATATTATCCGTCTGTGCTCCATTGTTATTATTAAAAATACAGCTGAAATTCTGTTTTACATCCTGTGTATATACTACATCATACCATCCGGAATGGTCAGCATTTTCTGAAATCTGTCCACCTGGCCATTCTTTTCCAACACCTGCTCCTGTTGCAGAGGCATCTGCTCCCCACATATGATTGTAAATAGTGCTTCCCATTCCTGAAGCAAGATAATGAATGGTTGTTACATATTTCCAATCAGCAGGTTTTGTCTCTGACAAAGAACCATCGAACCAGTACTCTGCTTCTGCCTTTCCTTTTGTAGAAAGTGTTACTCCGTCTAACTGGTTTCCATGTCCATCATCATTTAAAATGAGATCATAATCTGTGCTGTTATCTAATGTCAGATGCATTGTATACCAGCCTTCATGACCTTCTGCTGCAGTCATGGTTTTTCCCGGCCATTCACCTGCCGGCTTATTGGTCTCATGATATATATATGCAGCAACATCATTGCCTAATGTGCTCTTATAATTAATAGTCAGATCACATTCTGTTGGTACAGACTCCGGAATCAATGTTTCATTCTTTGAAGCATCCTTATACCACTGATATTTTCCATTGTCATCCAATAAACAATAAATGCTTGTATCAGAAGTAAAAGTCTTAATCTGCTCAATTGCAGCTCCTTCTGTCTTTATCTCCGGTGCAGCCTTCTCAGTAGAACCTGCATCAACAAACTGAAAACCTGTCCACTCACTGCTCTGTACATCTACATAATAGAGTCCAGAACTTTCCTCATATGCAAGCTTTGGTTTTTCCTGATCCCCCCATTGTGAAATGGCGGCATTTCCTGCGTCATGGTTATCTACCGTAGCACCGGCAGCCCAGACATTGACAACCGGTGTATTCCATGTACTTGGTTTGTCCAGGTACAACCGGATTGTCGGGCTCGCAGCATATGCAGTGGTTGCACCACCGATTGCCGGAACCATGGTCACAATCATAGCAAGTGCAAGTACCATACTAAAGATACGGCTTACAATGCCATGTTTCCTGTGAAAGCGTTCTTTTAACTTTCTCATCTTTCCCTCTCCTTTTCATCGTTTTATTTTATATTTCCCTGCGATTACGTTTTCCCTCCGATTACGTTTTCGCAGTTTTTCGATAATTAATTATATTCTAATTTTTTTACTTTCGCTATCCGCAAATAAACTAAAAAAGAAATTCTTTTTTGTGCATTTTAACTAATTTCTGTCTTGAAGCTCATTTTTACAATTCATTTTACACAATTTCCGCATGATAATTTTTTCGAAAAAAGGACAGCACCGATGGTACTGTCCCATATAATTTACATAATTAAATTTTCATAGTTCCGCAAAACCTGGCAGCTAATTCTGGTAATCCATATGTGCAATGACCATCATGGCAATCTTAAAAGTCATGGCATCCTCGAATTTGCGGATATCAAGTCCAATCATCTTTTCCAGACGTTCTAAACGGTATACCAGCGTATTCCGGTGGATGTATAGCTGCCTTGCTGTTTCTGAAATATTCAGGCTGTTCTCAAAAAATTTCTGGATTGTCACCATCGTTTCATCATCTAAATCAATATTCCGCTCACCAAAAATCTCTTTGATAAACATTTCGCAAAGGCTCATCGGAAGCTGGTAAATCAGTCTGCCGATGCCAAGCTTTCCGTAGGAAATGGTTTCCTCTTCTACATTAAAGATTCTTCCTACTTCCAGTGCCATCTTGGCTTCCTGATAAGATTTGGCAATATCCTGCAGGGTATTTACCGTATTACCATAACCCACCCGGACACGCACCATCGCTTCTGCATGCAGATTGTCTACAATTGTTTTCGCCAGATGCAATGCATCCTCTTCTGTTTTCAAATCTGTTGCATCCTTAATCAGGATAATGTTCTGCTCGTCTAACTCTGTTACAAAATCCCGGTTGCGGTCTGCAAAAAGATTCTTCACCATTTCTACAATAACAGAATCTTTTCTGCCATCCACTTCTATGACATAAACCAGACGCTTTGCCTGCTCAATATGCAGCTTCTTTGCCTTATTATACATATCTACAACCAGCATATTTCCAAGAAGGATATTCTGCATAAAGTTATTCTTATCCGACTGTTCCCGGTTGGAGGCAATCAGATTCCGAATCTGGCATACGGCAAGTCTTCCCACCATATATGCTTCATCATTAGTGGAACGCGCCAGAAGAATATATTCTACTTCCTGTTCCGCAATTACTTTAAAGAAATGAAAGCCCGACAACATCTGGCTTTCTGCCATGGATGCTGCAAAATTCACAACCTCTGCATGCATATCTGTTTCAATCTGAAATGTTGCTGCAACCTGCTTTCCGTTTTCGTCATAAAGGGCAAGTCCGATTTTGGATATATCACTGATTTCTTCTAATGTTGTCTGTAGCTTATGATTTGAAAGCATTCTGCGTACTCCTTACTTATATATAATATGAAAAAAAACTTTTATCGATAAAAAACCCGGATGCATATAGCACCCGGGTTATTGCACTATATTCAGTTCGATTGTACCGAATTAGTTAGTAATTGTCAATTCAGTCTCTTTGTCGAATACATGAACCTTCTCAGGATCGATAGCAAGTTTGATATGGTCGCCTAAACGAGCCGGTGTTCTGGAATCAACCTTAGCTGTCATCTGAACTCCTGCAGCTTCGAAGTATAATAATACTTCAGAACCAAGTAACTCATATCCGGTTACATCTGTCTCAATGATGCTGTCTTTGAAGGTTTCGATTGTAATCTGGGAATCATCGATATCTTCTGGTCTGACACCCATAACAACTGTCTTTCCGTTGTAGTTGCCTTCGATTAATTTCTTAGCTTTTGCTGGTGGTAATACAACAGTTGTATTGTCAAATGTAAGGGAAACCTTCTCACCTTCAATATTGCATTTAGCATCTACGAAGTTCATCTGTGGTGATCCGATGAATCCAGCTACGAATAAGTTATCTGGCTCATTGTATAATTTCTGTGGAGAATCAACCTGCATGATAACACCATCTTTTAATACAACGATTCTGGTTCCTAATGTCATAGCCTCTGTCTGGTCATGTGTTACATAGATGATTGTAGCACCTAATCTATGATGCAGAGCGGAAATTTCAGAACGCATCTGTACTCTTAATTTTGCATCCAGGTTTGATAAAGGCTCATCCATAAGGAATACCTTAGGATTACGAACGATTGCACGACCCATAGCAACACGCTGTCTCTGTCCACCGGAAAGAGCCTTTGGTTTACGGTCTAATAATTTCTCAAGGTCAAGGATCTTAGCTGCTTCTTCAACTTTTCTCTTGATTTCATCCTTCGGAACTTTTCTTAATTTTAATCCGAATGCCATATTGTCAAATACAGTCATATGTGGATACAGAGCGTAGTTCTGGAATACCATTGCGATATCTCTGTCTTTTGGCTCTACATCGTTAACGAGTTTTCCGTCGATGTATAATTCTCCGGAAGAAATCTCCTCAAGACCTGCAATCATACGAAGTGTAGTAGATTTACCACATCCAGATGGTCCTACGAAGATGATGAATTCCTTATCTTCTACTTCAAGGCTGAAATCCTTAACAGCTTCAAAGCCGTTTGGATATACTTTACAAATGTTTTTTAATGATAAACTTGCCATTGGTTTAACCTCCTAATGTTTTGTTCGTTTTTAACTGTCCTTATCATACAGGATATTACGCACTTTGGCTATGCGAGGATTCCACAAAGATTTTTCTTTTTTTTGTATGTTCTGACTGATATTCTGTACATTTTTTTATCTCTTCGTCAGAGTGACGAAAACCCATCTCTTTCTTGTACAATCCGACGAAAGAAATGGGTTTTCACTTTAGAAAATGTTTATCTTTTCTTTATAATTTAGAGTATCCGTAACCATTTACCATGGCCTCTAACTTCATGCCTTTTGCACAATACGGACAGTCATGCTGCTCATATGCCTGATAGCCCGGTACATCTTTCTCGGTAAAGAGACTTTCTACTCTGTGACCGTCTACTTCCTTAACAGTGGAGAAGATTGCTACTACATCTTCAATGATTCCACCGTAATACCGGATGCACTCTAAGCATCTTCTGATTGTCTCACCGGTTGTTGTTGTATCCAGCAAAAGCACGATATGTTTTCCGGTAATCATATTTTTGGTATTATCACGGAAAATCATCTGACCGCTGCTGTTCATCTCCGGAGAAATAACATAAATAGTCTCATGCAGATTGGTTGACATAAAATCTCCCTGTTCAAAACGCTCTGCTAAAAATCCGCCAATCATTTCTGTTCTGTCCATACATACAACGGTATCTACATAGGATGGATTACCGGTCTTCTGGTAAAGCACTTTTGCAGCTTCTTTTGCCTCTTTCACGCGGGCTTTTATACTGGTTACATCAATATAGTAATTGATGTGCGAATGACTGGTGGCAAAATGCCCCGGTATTGCATGTAATGCAAGATTGTTGTTTTCCTGTGAATAAAATTTGACCATACGTTCTTCCATTTGATTTACCCCCTGTTTGATAATTTACTGGATTCCGGTACTTCCGAAACCACCTCTGTCCTGGTTGCCCAGGCTTTCTACTTCTTCAAAATGAATCTGCGGCTGATTCTCTACAATACGGAACTGTGCGATACGGTCATTAACATGAATCACGGTATCACGCATTGCAATTGCAGGCAGTCTCCACATATCATTGTCTCCACAGTAGGAACCGTCTACGATTCCGCAGCTGTTTGCCTGAATAATTCCGAAATTCTTATAAGTAGAACTTCTTGGCATAATGTGTGCTTCATATCCCTTTGGCAGCTCCATTGCCACACCAAGAGGAATCAGTTTAAATTCTCCTGCTTTCATTTCGACTTCTTCGGATGCACGAAGATCAATCCAGTCGGATTTGCCATCGATATATGTAAGCTTTTCGATTTTATCTGTAAAATATTTGATACGAATCTTTTCCATTCTGCTAAAAACTCCTTTTCTCCTACTGCCATTCCAGGTCGTCATGCTCTACCTTTTTATCTCTGAGCATCAGTTCTTTTACTGCATCCTTCGCAGGTTTATTTTCAAATAATACTTCATTGACCTGTTCAATAATCGGCATATCTACATGATATTTCTTCGCTAAAGCAATTGCTGCTTTGGCAGAATAGACACCCTCAACTACCATCTTTACTTCATCCATTGCCTGCTGCATGGTATATCCCTGCCCCATCAGATATCCGGCACGACGGTTTCTGCTGTGCTTGCTGGCACAGGTTACGATTAAATCACCCATTCCGGTCAGTCCGCTTAAGGTCTCATATTTCGCTCCCATGGCAAGGGCAAGTCTTCCCATCTCTGAAATTCCACGGGTAATCAGTGCTGCCTTGGTATTATCTCCATAACCAAGTCCGTCTGCCATACCTGCTGCCAGTGCAATGACATTCTTTAAGGATGCTCCGATTTCCATCCCCAGTACATCCGGGCTGGTATAAACACGTAATACTTCACTCATAAAGGTGTTCTGGACCAGTTCTGCTGTGGCACGCTTCTTTGCTCCTGCTACCAGACTGGTCGGAATTTCTTTTCCTACTTCTTCCGCATGGCTTGGTCCACATAAAACCGCCACCTCACATTGTGGAATCTCTTCCATAATAATTTCAGATAAAGTCATTAACGTATTCTCTTCAATTCCCTTTGCCACGCTGACAATAAGCTGTCCCTCTGCTACGAACGGGCTCATTGCTTTTGCTGTGCTTCTGGTAAATGGAGAAGGCACTGCTAAGACGAGCATATCTTTTCCCTCGATTGCTTCTTTTAAATCTGTTGTGAACATAATATCATCCGGTAAAATAACGCCCGGAAGTTTTTCTGCCTGCTCATGCTTTTCCTTTAACATTTCAATTTCCGGTGCAAGTGCAGACCAGATTGTAATCTTATGACCGTTTTTATGTAATACCACCGATAAAGCAGTTCCCCAGCTTCCGGCTCCAATGATACTGATATCAGACATTTGTTTTTTCCTTTCCTATGCTTCCTGTTTCTTTGAATGGAAACTGAATTTGTTCTCGGTTCCCTTAAGAAGTCTTCCGATGTTGGCATGATGTAAAATGATTGCCAGTCCCGCCACAAAACCGAATACAATATACACCTCTGTCATATACTGCTCCGGTACGGAAAGCAGTCCCATCTGGCCAAATACGATAATCTGTATTTCAAGACTGATTACACCAAGTATGGAACCCAGGGAAACATACCGTGTGATTGCTACCACGAGAATAAAAATTCCAAGGCTTATTGGCACTGCCAGCGGACAGAAGCCAATCAGTAGACCACCGGTACAGGCAATTCCCTTTCCGCCTTTAAATTTCATATAAGCCGGAAAATCGTGACCTAAGATGCAGCCCACACCAGCATAAAGCTCTAAGACCTTCACACTGTCCGGATAACGGTTCCGGAAAATGAGCCATACAATGACCATTGCCATAAATACCTTGCACACATCACCGATCAAGGTAAGAATGCCTGCCTTCACGCCGAGGTTACGCATGGTGTTGGTAGTTCCTACATTTCCACTGCCCACCTTACGTAAATCCACATTTTCTTTCTTTCCATATAAGAAGCCGGATAAAAACATACCGCATAAATATCCGATTCCTACTGATATTACACGTCCGAATAACATTTTATTAATCTTCCTTTCTTTCCCTTATAATGAATTTCAGGGAAGTACCCTTAAAGCCAAATGCTTCCCGAATCTTATTTTCCAGATATCTTGTATAGGAAAAATGCATCAGGTTCTTGTCATTTACAAAGATAACAAAAGTTGGCGGTTTTACCGCTGCCTGTGTAATATAATATAATTTTAAGCGTTTTCCCTTATCCGTTGGTGGCTGCTGCATGGCAACTGCCTCTGCCATAATCTCATTTAATACACCGGTTGCCACACGCATGCTGTTATTTTCAAGCACTACATCAATGGTCTCAAAAATCCTGCCGGTACGCTGTCCGGTCTTGGCTGAAATAAATAAAATCTCTGCATATGGCATGAAGCTTAAAATCTGACGGATTTTCTCTGTATGCTTGTAAATGGTCTTATCATCCTTTTCAATGGCATCCCATTTATTCACTGCAATGATAATTCCTTTGCCTCTTTCATGGGCAATTCCAGCAATCTTGGCATCCTGCTCCGTTACGCCTTCTGTAGCATCAATTACAATAATGACCACATCTGCACGTTCCACTGCTGTTACTGCCCGGATGATACTGTAACGCTCTAATTCTTCTTTAATCTTATTCTTTCTCCGGAGTCCTGCCGTATCAATAAATACATATTCTCTGCCATTATATTTTATATCGGTATCAATGGCATCTCTTGTAGTTCCGGCAATATCAGAAACAATCACACGGTTTTCACCGGTCAGCTTGTTAATCAGTGATGACTTACCTACATTCGGCTTACCTACAATGGCAATACGCGGTCTGTCATCTTCTGCTTCTTCTAACATTTCCTGGGTAAAATGCTTTGCCACTTCATCTAACAAATCACCGATTCCAAGTCTGGATGCTGCAGATACCGGAACCGGGTCACCAATTCCAAGATTATAAAATTCATAAACATCCGGCATATATTTTTTAAAATCATCTACTTTATTTACTGCAAGAATAATTGGCTTCTTGGAACGGCGCAGCATGTCAGCTACTTTCTGGTCTGCATCTACAAGCCCCTGTCTTACATCCGTAATAAAAATAATGACATCTGCGGTATCAATGGCTATCTGTGCCTGCTCCCGCATCTGGGATAAAATAATATCTCCGCTGTCCGGCTCAATACCGCCGGTATCAATTAAGGTAAAGTTATAGTCAAGCCAGGATACTTCGGCATATATACGGTCACGGGTTACCCCCGGAGTATCCTGTACGATAGAAATTCTTTCACCTGCCAACACGTTAAAAAGTGTTGATTTTCCTACGTTTGGTCTGCCTACAATAGCTACTACTGGTTTACTCATTCTGTCTCCTTCCAAGGACTGCATTCAGCAAATCCTGCCCGCTTGATTTTACAATATCTGCCTGTACTTGTAAAGTTCTTTTCAGCTCCGTCAATGTGATGTCATCTAAGAAAACATCTTCTCCCATACGCAATACATTGCATGGCAGCAGTATCTCATCTCCCAAATCTTCGTCCTTAAGCTGTGCGATAATATCCTGTCCGGTCAGAAGTCCTGCAACGGTAATCCGTTCTCCGAAGAAATCGTTTCGGATCACGCGGACCCGTATCTTTACATTTGGAAACTTCTCCTTCATTTCTCCTGTCAGTTCCTCCAAAATCGGTCCTGCCAGCTTTCCGGTTACCAGCGTAACTGTCCTTTTCAGATTGGCATCACCTTTTTCTGCTGCAAGTGCCTCCCGGAATTCATCCCGCAGCAGTGTAATCATTCCCACGCCATTTTCCAGCTGGATATATCCATCATAGTTTTCTGCAGACGGAAGAGGCTGCTCTGCCAGAAGATACCACTCGTCTCCTCCATGCACAAAGTGTGTACCGAAATGCTCCATGCAATAATCCTGCCAGCGGTGAATCTGCTCTAAGACTTTTCCTGCATCCTCTTTTTCAAAAGCTTCCAAAGGATATAAGCCCTCCCGGTATTTTGTCAGGCCGACCGGTACAATAGAAAGGCTCTGCATATTTGGAATATATTCTGTCAGATCACGGATGGTCCGCTCTAACTCTTCGCCATCATTGACGCCCTTGCAGAGTACAACCTGTCCATTCATTTCAATTCCGGCATCTGATAAGCGTTTGATTTTCTTTAAGGCTTCTCCAGCGAAACGGTTGTGCAACATGGTACAGCGAAGCTTCGGATTCGTGGTATGCACCGACACATTAATCGGTCCAAGATTGTAGTATATGATACGTTCAATATCCTTATCCTTCATATTGGTCAGCGTTACATAATTCCCCTGTAAGAAGGAAAGTCTGGAGTCATCATCTTTAAAATAAAGTGTCTCACGCATGCCCGGCGGCATCTGGTCAATAAAACAGAACATACACTTATTGGAACAGGATTTGTAATCGTCCATCAGTCCGTTTTCAAATTCGATTCCAAGGTCTTCATCATAATCTTTTTCAATTTCCAGTTCCCACTCTTCGCCATTATTCTTTCTTACTACCACCAGAAGATACTCGTCCTCTGTCAGGAACTGATAGTCAAATACATCTTCTATTTCTTTGCCATTAATGGAAATCAGCTCATCTCCCGGCTCCAGCTCAAGCTCCATGGCAATGCTGTCCGGTTTAACTCCACTGATGACATGTTTCTTTGTATGCATAAATTATTTTCTCAATCTTTCTATATTATAATACCTCTTTAGTTTACAATAAAAAGGGCAGAATAACAACAGTTATTCCACCCTTCCATTTATTCCTGCTCCATACTCATGCTTCTGTCTTCCATTTCCTGTAACGTCATCAGTTCATCCTCCGACTCAATGATATGTAACTCCAGCAGTTTGTTAATCGTGTATACACAACGATCATTCAAATTCAAATCGAAATAATAATCTTTACTGTTTTCCATTCCCCACATCCGTTGTTCCCCTCTGGTAAGCTGGATTCCCTGGCTGTTATAGACATGCAGATACAGTCCATTGATATACGTATGTTTATAGTAGTTATCATTTACTGTATTCAGATAAATATGACCTGCCCGGATGTCCTTAAGATAAGCATCATATATTTCCTGCGCCCGCTCATCAGGTATATTAATGCTGCCATATTCTAAATTCTGGTCATAGGTATCAAACTCCATTGAAATAATATGATTATTCGGGTCATCATAATTCACCATCAGATTCCCCTTGAGATAATTCTCCGGATCCATAGACATAGCATAGATTCTTGAAACAACCGAATCTGCATTTTCATAATAATTTTTAGCAGCCGGTACATCATAGCTTCTCACCATAATGCTTCCGTCTGCAAGCTGATAATCAATCTCTACCCACTGCAATGCCTTATCTAAATCAGACGAGCCCTGATATGCCTGAAATTCCTTCTTCGAATCAATAATCTGCTGATGAATACTCATAATTTCATCAATTCCGCTTTCTGAATTTTCTTCTATTTCAAAATAGCAGTTAATATTTGCTGCGACAATTTCCTTCTTATCCGGGATTTTATTTTCCAGTCCGAACGCATTCCATTTGATACAAAGAAGAAATACGACGGAAATTCCTAACATGACGCCACATTCTAACAATCTCTTTTTGGTCACTACACGCAGTTTCTTCGTCAAAATCATTTCCGCAACGAAAAATGCCAGAAAGCCTGCAATCAATGTTGTAAATAAAACCATCAGGAAATTGCCCAGTGATGTATGTACCAGCACGCCCAACAGTCCGCTCAGCAGAATTGCAGTAAGAAAAGCCACACAAAAAGCCATTCCCCAGCGGAACACCGGGCGGGTTGCCGGAATTGTAAGCACATCTCCCGTGGTTTCCAGTTTACGTTTCTGATAAAGCAGACAGGATATCACTATCAGCACCACACCCACCAGCACATAGATCCCTACAACCGAAAGGCCAAACATATGGTATTCTATCCTGTCCTCTAAATAGTCATACTCTACTCCCACCTTATTTGAAAGATATATCACCGGTGATAAAATACTATTCATACGGTCAGCATAAGAATTCGCCATACCATAGCCAATTGTACTAATCATACATGTAATCACATAGCGGCATCCTATATATAATACGTTCAGAATAATCGTGAATACCGGCATTGCCAATAACTGACCGCTAAACATGCCAACGAAAATTGCCATACTGTAGAAGAAAAAGCTCTCTCCCGTCAGCATCAGTGCCCACGCCAGCAGATACTGCAGACTTGTAATTCCCTGCATAATGCAGCATACTGTTCCAAGAATAAACGCCAATAGTACAGGAACCACCAGCATGCAAATTCCTGACAGGAAATTACTGATAAAAAGTTCCGTTCTTTTCAACGGCAGTGAATGAAACAGATGTGAGCTTCTGTTATTATAAAGATAATAAAATACTGCCATTGCTACAATAATTCCAATTGCCAGACTAAGGAGTGCTATAAGCGCACCACTTCCATCCGAAAACAGGATCTGCATAAAATTATTCATTTTTATTTCTTTAATTTCCTGTGCTGAATAACCTTCATAAGAAATCCCGGAATTCACTAACAGCCGCAGAGGAACCATACATAGCAGCAATATCGTATAAATCAGCCAGACAGGCCAGAAATGCGTAATATTTTTCCAAAATACCGTCTCATTAAAGTAAGATGTCTTTGACCGCATAATCCGCACCTCCTAATTCGTAAATAAAAATTTCTTCCAATGTCAGAGGCAGCACATCAATCAGCATCGGCGAAGTCTGTTCTAACCGCAGCTTTGCCTCTTTGGGATTGCCTTTTACAATCATGGTATATACCCTTCCGGTACTGGACATATGTAACACTTCAAAATCAGCCGGAAGCTTCGGCATTCTTTCCTGATATGCCACCTGAATCTTACAGACACTTCCCTGTAGTTCGCTTAAGGAACGTTCTAACATTACTTTTCCATGATGCATAATACCCACATGGTCGCAGACATCCTCCAGCTCTCTTAAGTTATGGGAAGATACTAACACCGTAGTTCCATGTTCTGCCACATCAGACATGATGATGCTCCAGATCTGCCTTCTCATTACCGGGTCTAGTCCATCTACCGGCTCATCTAAAATCATAAGCTCCGGTCTGCAGCTGATTGCCAGCCAGAAAGCCGCCTGCTTCTGCATTCCCTTTGACATTCTCCGAATGGTCATCTTCGGATCAATGTTGGAAAATGCATCCCGGATCCGGAAAAACAAATCTTCATCAAAAGTCTTATAGATTCCCTTATAAAAGCGTTTCATTTCCATGACATCTGCCTGCTGGAAATAGAAAAGATCATCCGGAATATATGCAAATCTGGCCTTTGCCTGAGGATTCTCATACACCGGCATCCCGGCTATTTCTATGTTGCCGGCATCCGGCTTATAGATTCCGGTAATATGTCTTATTATCGTAGATTTCCCGGCTCCGTTCGGTCCTACCAGTCCATAAATTGCTCCATCCCTTACATGCAGGTTTACACCGTCTAACGCCCGGAAATCCCCAAATGTTTTCACTACATTATTTACCCGTATCATGAATATCTTCTTCTCCTTCCAGTTCCGTTATCCGATGTTTCAACTGCTCCGGCTCTACTGCCAGATACAGCAATTCTGATACAATTTCATCAAAATGTCCTTTTAATTCCACTGTTCTTGCATCCTTTACATGCTTCTGGGCAGCCACGAATGTTCCTTTCCCGGAAATGGTATAGACATATCCTTCTTTCTCCAGATCACGGTACGCCCGCTGGATGGTATTCGGATTAATTGCCAGTGTTGCTGCCAGTTCACGCACAGATGGCAGTTTTTCATCCGCTGTCAATGCATTGGAAATCACAAGATGACGCATTCCATCTTTAATCTGTTCGTAAATAGGCTTTGCATCCCTGTAATTAAGCTGTATCACTTCGCTTCCTCCTTTTGGAATATCGTAGGTGTATTATCCGTATTACTTCAATTGATACGCACACTATAACATCCCAGCAGATGAGACACAAGAAAAATATCTGTATGATTTTATTAATAATTCCTTAATGCTGCTCGCGTAAAAAAGCGGAACCAGTTTACACTGATTCCGTCTCTTTACACTACTCTATCTTCCTTTCATCAGGAAATATTATTCACATTTTTCAATTGCTGCAATTACTTCATTTAACTTCTGTAATTCATCTTTGATTTCGCGGTTGTTATTACCAAAGTCTGTTGCCAGTGCAGATACATTGGTTGCAACAATTGCGAATCCTTTTCCAGCCTCTCCTGCACGAGCAGCCTCAATAGAAGCGTTTAATGCAAGAATCTTCTGGTTCTTTTCAATCTTGTCCAGCTGTTTGGTAATATCATTAATCTTCTGGATGTATTCTGAGGTCTTCTGTACATTCTCATGAATATCAGAATTCTTCTTCTCTTCATCCATTCTCTTCTCTTCAGATGCTGCAAGCTGTGTCAGAACGATAGTCAGCGCTGCTATCTTAGCTTTAGCTTCGTTTTCATCCTCTGCGTCTTCCTTCTTCGCATAAGAAAGATATCCAACAATTTCAATTCCGGCTTTGATCACATCTCTGTATTCAGATGCTTCACCTTCCCCGATTGCTACACTTCCATCAGAATCCAGAAGTAATGGTTTTACTCCTGTTACGTTTTCCCATTGTGCAAAAAGTACCTCTATATCTTCTGCATTAAATATCTTATTCAACTGCATATTTCTGCCCTCCTAAATTATTTATCCTAATTATATCACATGTTTGCTTTGTGAACAAAAAAATTTTTCATTTTTTGACATTTTTCTATTTAATGCACAAAAATGCCCCAAGATTTCCTCTTCTTCCATGACTTGCTCTGTGCGAAAACAACAGTTCACTGTTACAGCAGGTACACACATTCGGCAAGATTAGTTTTTCCGGCAGGATTCCCGCATCTAAAAGCACTCTTTCATTGGCTTTCCAGAGATTTAACTGATACTTTCCATTTTCTTTCCGGTACATAATTTCACTGCCATGACCGGAAAACTCCTGTTCAAATTCCAGTGCCACATCTTCACTTACTTCATAACAGTCCTGGCAGATAGATGGGCCTATCGCACACCATACATCCTTCGGTACTGTTCCATATGCTTCTGCCATTGCTTTCAGCGTGGCTCTTCCCATTCTGTTAACCGTGCCCCTCCAGCCGGAATGGCTCAGTCCGATTGCCCTATGCTTTGTATCCACAAAGTAAAGCGGCACACAGTCTGCATAAAAGGTTGCAAGCATCAGCCCCGGCACATCGGTAATCAATCCATCCACATCATGATACGGCCGTTCCTTTGTCAGTCCGCTTCCTGCATCCTCTGCTGTTACTTTTCTTACATTGGTGGTATGGGTCTGGTCAGAGCAGACAATCTGCCCTGCCGGAACTTCCATTGCCTCAGCTACCCTGCGGAAATTTTCCTTTACTGCCTCTATGTCATCTCCACGGTTAAAGCTTAAATCCAGCGAAGAAAATTCATTCTTACTTACTCCACCCATTCTTGTGGTAAAGCAGTGTTTTACCATATCAAGTGCCTGCAACTGTGGATACTGCAGTAACACTAATTCTTTTTTCCCCGCATGGGAAAATACGGACGGTATCATGGTTCGTCCATCCTCTTTTATCTGAAATTCTGTCATTTTTCTTTTCCTGTTCTTATTTTTCCAGTTCCAACTCCATGCTGTAACGGATTCCATGCTGTAACTGGTTCAATTCTCCAGCATTCTTTTTCCTGTATCAAGTCTCATCTGTCACTAATAAGGCTCTATATAGGGGAAAGCATCCTTCAGCCACTGTATGTCCTCTCCTAATATTGCAATCACATCAAACCTGCAGGGCAGTCCCATCATATGTTTACACATCAGGTAATAATCTGCCACTCTTGATATTTTCCTTTGTTTACGGTAATCTACCGCTTCCTGTGGAAGTCCCTTTCCGGTATCACTGCGGTATTTTACTTCTGCAAAAACAAGATATTTTCCATCTCTTGCAATCATATCAATTTCTCCGAACCTGCAGCGGTAATTCATCTCACAGATACTGCAGCCGGATGCCTTTAAATACTCTGCCGCCTTTTTTTCATACTCACTGCCCATGCTGCGTTTATTTTCCATCCCTGCTCCCCTTTCTGTTATTCCTGCTATTTGGATTTCCACTATTTGGATTCCTGCTATTTGGATTTCCACTATCCCGTTTGCCGTTACAGCTATTTTTATTCCAATTTACTGCGCAGCTTATCCATATCATCGACAAAGACAAGTATCTCTGCCACTACTTCATATAATTCCGGCGGAATCATATCTCCAATTTCAAGCCTGGATAAGGTATTTGCCAGCTGATTATCCTGATACAGCGGAACATCTTCCTCTTTGGCTTTCTCAATAATTTTATCCGCAAGATACCCCTTGCCGGTTGCCAGTATCTTTGGTGCCCTCTCTCCCGGCTCATATGCGATGGCAACTGCTGTTTTTTCTTTTGTTTTCTCTTCTCCGGCATTTTTCCCATCAAAGTCTGCCGGATGCCAGATTCCATTTTTCATAAATTACGCCCTCATATCAAAGGAATACCGATGCAGGATTCCGACTGACGGATGCTCCTGCTGCATAAAATCTTCAACCAGATTTTTCTTTCTGGACTGGTTCTCCACCTGTACCGTACAGGAATATCCTTTCTCCTGCAGCCGCTGCATCAGCTCAGCCATATGTTCTTCGATTAAATCATAGGATTTCTCATCCTCCAGATAAAAATTCGTATGCACCTTTCTATCCTTCATCCGCACAGACACATCCGTTGCACCAAGGTTATCCATATCAAGATGTAAAAAAGCACTCAGTTCGCCATCCGGTCTGTCCACACCACTCTTATTAGTATAGACAAATAAATCTCCGTGGGCATTCTGATTTGACATCCGAAGGGGAATCTGCACATAATGATAGGCATTATTAATCTGATTCATAAATTCAATATTCCCCTGCAGATTACTTACTGCTTTCGCAAGGGAAGTATTGCTCTGACCGGATTCTTGCACCAGCTCCTGCATCTTCTGCATCTGATTTTCCATCTTCTCATAAAGATGCTTAACAGCATCCCCTTTGATTTCTTCCGGTTTTAGTGTCCACTGCTGTTTTACCTCATATTCCAGCACTTTCTGATACTCTTTACCGGAAAACAGTTTCTTTGCAGAACCTCCGGTTAAACCCATTATCTCATCCAGTGCCTGATGCAGTTCTTTTAGAAATGCACCTGTAGAAAGATTTCCGTTTAAAGTCCCCTCTGCGGTAAATAATTTACTGCCTGCAAGCTGTGGAAATTCTTTCAGAAGATTTGAAAAATCCTTCATCTGCCCCTCTGTAAACAATGCGCCGACACTGCCCCTGGCATAATACTGCACGCCATCTAATGTTTCTTCTATGGATCCTGCTATCGTTTCAGTTTCTGCTAATTCCGTTCCTGTGATTTCTGTGGCAGCAAATTCTGACGCTCCTTCCAGTATGGCTCCTTCCTGAAGTTCCACCGGACTCCAGCTTCCTTTCTGTACTCCCTCTTTTACAATTACAGACATATCCAAAGAACCATCCTGCTTCAACACCTGATAGATTCGGCTTCCCAGTTCCAATGCCTCTGTCTCGGAAAGGTTTTCGTTCTGATATAATTTTCCGATGCTTTCCAAGACATCATCAAACTGTGAAGTGATTGCCGCCTGATCAGATTTATAATTTTCAAACTGCCGGATAAATTCTTCTGACATCGGAATATCAAGCTTATGCATCAATACCAGTGACTTAATATCCGCATCCGGATATGCAGAAATACTGCGTGCCATATCCATAAGGCTTTCCCTGCCAATGGACATCTGCTCTTCCATCATGGAATTGACCATATCTATCATTCTTGGTTCTGCCGGAATGCCTGCTGCATCCAGTGCCTTTAACAACGTCGGATTATTGAGATTTCCATTGGTATAAGGTCGAATTTCAACGGTAGTTCCATCATTGGATTTCACCTGGAAAAACATCGCCTGACCAACGGCTAACTGTACGCCTGCTGCTATTCTCGCCTGAACAGTCTGGCCATTTGCCAGTCCAAGCGTAACCGTTCCGTTTTTGATATCATTTACGGTTCCTTCAAATACATTTCCTACCGTCATTTCCCGTACGGCTGATACCAGCTGCTGAACCCCTTGCTGCGGGGCTGTTGCTGTAGCTCCGGTAGCCGAACTTCTGTTGTATTGTGCTAACATGTCTGAAATCTGCATATCAATCACTCCACTCTGCATCGCCAATTTCTTTGGAATTATTCACTGTAAAAATTCTTAATAAAGGTTCTCCGGTGAATTGGTGTTGGTCCATATTCTTTGATTGCTGCAATATGGGCTGCGGAGCCATAACCCTTGTTATCCGCAAATCCATATTCCGGCATAATTTTCGCATATTCAACCATCATGCGATCCCTTGTTACCTTTGCAATGATACTGGCTGCTCCAATGGAAATGCTCTTTGCATCTCCTTTGATAATCGGAACCTGACGGATATCTACTCCCGGTATTGTCACCGCATCATTTAATAATATATCGGGTTTTACTTTCAAATTCGTTATAGCCTGTCGCATAGCTTCATAAGTAGCCTGCAAAATATTAATTTCATCAATCCGCCCCGGACCTGCCATTCCAATTCCTGTTGCCACTGCCTTCTCCATAATTTCATCATAGAGTTTTTCACGCATGGATGCACTGAGTTTCTTGGAATCATTGATATATAAAATGTCACAATCCTTTGGCAGAATCACA
Organism: Roseburia sp. CLA-AA-H209; assembly: GCF_020687575.1. Classification (NCBI taxonomy): domain Bacteria; kingdom Bacillati; phylum Bacillota; class Clostridia; order Lachnospirales; family Lachnospiraceae; genus Roseburia; species Roseburia sp. CLA-AA-H209. The sequence continues at coordinate 58,983 of NZ_JAJEQU010000011.1, read as the reverse complement.
GCTCCTGCCACAACCGGCCCCGCCAGCGGACCTCTTCCCACTTCATCTATACCGCAGATATAACCGGCATCCGCATATTCTTTTTCATACTTTTTCAGATTTTCAATCCGGGCATACTCTGCCTCAAGCCTCTGTATCCGCTTTCCTGCTTTTTCCACAAGGCTCTTTACGCCGCTTCGTTCATCTTTTTCATATCTTGCTATAAAATCAGGCAGCATACTGTCTTCTGCTGCCTGTAACTCTTCTTTGATTGCTCCGATTTTCTTTTCTTCTGCCATAATTACTTTACCCTCTAACTACTCTTCCGATTTTATTACTGGTGCCGGATAAATCCAATTTTATCAAATGGATAGATTCTAAGCCATGCTTTTCCTATGATATCCGCCCGCTTGATATTTCCAACATCCGGGAACCTGCTGTCCTTGCTGTAATTGCGGTTATCTCCCATCACAAAATATTCATCCTCACCTAATGTAATCGGGTCTGATGCAAGTCCCGGGTCTTTAATAACCTCTCTTCCATAAGATTCCACCAGTTCTTCTCCGTCAATCAATATCTCTCCCTTATCGGTAATCTGTACCGTTTCTCCCGGCATTCCGATAATCCGTTTGATAAAATAAGTGTCTTCCTTATACTGATACGGAAATACAATAATATCAAAACGTTCCGGTTCATGAAACCGATAGGATATCTTATCTACAATCAGATTATCTCCATTGGTAAGGGTATTTTCCATGGACGAACCATCCACTCTGGTCCGCTGTCCAACATAACGTATCATCAAAAATGTCAGTATCACAATCACAATGAGATATAATATGAAACTGACACTTTCCCTTACCGCCTTTCCTCTTTTGCCGCGTTCTTCTTCCTTCATATCTCCGTCTTGCTCCAACTCTTTTTGATTCCTATTCTTATTTTTATCTTATGCTTCCACTTCCGGTTTTTCAAGTGAAATTTTACCGAGCTTTCCAGTACGGAATTCATCCAGCACCAGTGCAGCGGCTTTGGCATAATCTACTTCATTTCCTTTTTTGATACAGCCACGGTTTAAGGCAATTTTCTCCAACATCTCTGCCGGTGTTCCCTCTTCTTCCATTCCATATCTTTCCTTTAATACACCCGGATACTCTTCCCGCAGAATCTGAATCAGTTCCAGTGAAAGTTCATCAATATTTAAAATATCATCTTTGATAGAACCTATCAGTGCCAGTCTTAACCCAACGCTCTGGTCTTCAAACTTTGGCCATAAAATACCCGGTGTATCCAAAAGTTCTACATTCTTATTCAGGCGAATCCACTGCTTGCCCTTGGTTACACCCGGCTTATTTCCGGTCTTGGCGCAGGCTTTTCCTGCAAAAGTATTGATAAAGGTGGATTTTCCCACATTCGGGATTCCCACTACCATAGCCCGCACCGGACGGTTCTTGATTCCTCTTCGTAAATCACGCTCCGTCTTTTCCTTGCAGGCTTCTGCTATAATTGCAGACACCTGCTTCATGCTTCCTTTATTTCTGGCATCCATGCGTACTACATAATAGCCCTTTTTCTTAAAAAACTCTGTCCAGCCTTCATTTTTTCTTTCATCTGCAAGGTCAGATTTGTTCAACAAAATCAGACGGGCTTTTCCTTTTCCCAGGGTATCTATATCCGGATTTCTGCTGCTCACCGGAATTCTTGCATCCACCAGCTCTATTACTAAATCTACCAGTTTTATATCTTCCTGCATCTGACGTTTTGCTTTCGTCATATGTCCCGGATACCATTGAAACTGCATCTTATTTTCCTCTCTTCCCTTACTGTCCTTCTATTTGATAAAACCGATTTTCCGGAGTGGAGAAATCCGGAACCATGCTTTTCCTATAATATATTCCCGTTTTACATTTCCAATATTGGCATAACGGCTGTCCTCACTGCTGTTGCGGTTGTCTCCCAATACAAAATACTCATCTTCCCCTACCGTAATCTCTTCGGATGCCAGTCCTGCATCTTCAATGGCAGCTGTATCTACTTTTTCATCAAACAGTTCTCCATTTACATAGACTGCTCCATTCTTTATCTGTATCTTATCTCCCGGCACCCCAATGACACGCTTTACATAATAATGCGACTTTTCATTTCCATTTGGAAGAAATACAATAACATCATTTGCTTTTGGTTTCTTCAGTTTATAAACAAAACGATTAACCAGAATCTCTTCTCCGTTCTCTATCGTAGGGTTCATGGACTGTCCTACCACAGTGGTCCGAAGTCCGATAAAATATACAAATACAAATGAAATCACCAGGACAATTGCAATCTCAATGACCCAGGTGCCGATTTCCTTCAGCAGTGGTACATTTATTTTCTTTCTACGTCTGCCAAAATTCAGACCACGAACGCTTCCTCTACGCATAATCTTATGTTCTCCTTCTTACCTGAATATCATTCGATCTATCTGCAGAATCTGCCACCGGCAGCTTCTTATGAATACGTGGTAACTACGAGAAACACGCTTTGCGAGTTTCTCGAGTTATCGCGGTGCTCGCCAAATCTGCATGCAAGCATGCGATTTCTCTCGCTACTCGCGTAAATACAACAAGAGGGACGATACACATTGGCACGTCCCTCTGACAGATTCTTATTTTACTAACTCTTTTACTTTTGCTTTCTTACCGATACGACCTCTTAAGTAATTCAGCTTAGCTCTTCTTACTTTACCAGTTCTTACTACTTCAACCTTCTCTACGTTAGGAGAATGTAATGGCCAGGTCTTCTCTACGCCAACACCATTAGAGAATTTACGAACGGTAAATGTCTCACGGTTGCTTCCGCCCTGTTTCTTTAATACAACACCTTCGAAAACCTGAATTCTTTCACGGTTTCCTTCTTTAATTTTCGCATAAACCTTAACGGTATCTCCTACACGAAACTCTGGTGCATCTGCCTTTAACTGCTCTGCTTCAATGTTCTTAATAATTTCACTTGCGTTCATTTTGTGACCTCCTGTATATTTTGATGTTCTTAATGCATTCATTTGCAACAGAGGACCATCGCCTATTCACAACTGTTGTATTGTATCATGTTCTCTATGCCTCGTCAAGCTATTTTTATAAGCGTTTCTGTAACATTTCCGGATTGGATGCATAAACCAGTGCTGTCTCTTTTGTAATCTTTCCTTCCTGATACAATTTCAAAAGACTGCTGTCCATGGATATCATATCTTCCCGGTTCGAGGAATATACAACGCCGTCAATCTGTGGCACTTTATTCTCACGAATCATATTGCGGATTGCCGGTGTCACAGTCATAATTTCAAATGCCGGGATCACATTGCCATTCACATCCGGCACAAGCTGCTGGGAAACAATCGCCTGCAGCACCATGGAAAGCTGTACTGCAATCTGCCGCTGCTGATTTGCCGGGAACACATCAATGATACGGTCGATGGTATTAGCTGCTCCTATGGTATGTAAGGTGGATATAATAAGATGACCTGTCTCTGCTGCCGTCATAGCAACACCAATCGTCTCGTAATCACGCATTTCTCCAAGAAGAATCACATCCGGACTCTGCCGCAGGGATGCACGTAATGCCGTTACATAATTTTCAGTATCTACATTTATCTCACGCTGGCTGATAATTCCATGCTGATGGCTGTGCAGATATTCAATCGGATCCTCTAACGTAATAATATGCTTGGCACACCGGCGGTTCAGTGCATCTACCATGCAGGCTAACGTGGTAGACTTACCACTTCCTGCCGGTCCTGTTACTAATACCATTCCCTTTGGCTGCAGACCAAGGTCAATGATATTCTGTGGAATTCCAATGTCCTCCGGCTTTGGCAAATCAAAGGTAATCACACGAACCACTGCTGATAATGCGCCTCTTTGCTTATAAGCACTGACACGGAATCTTGACAGTCCCTGCACCGCAAAGGAGAAATCATCATCCCCATGCTTTAATAACCGGTCAATATCACGATGGTCCGCCAGTTCATATATCTGCTCTAAATAATTTTCTGTCTCAGGAGGCATCAACCGCTCTCCCTCTTCTTTTATAATTACATTATTCGAACGATATGATATCGGAAGTCCGGCTATAATAAATATATCTGATGCGTGTTCCTCTACTGCTTTTCGTAATACTTCTTTTACATCCATAATTTTCCCACCAATCTCTTTATTTCTGCCGCTCCATCAACGGAAGCCTTGTTTCCTCCTGTCTTACATCAGTAGCAGTTTCTTTCCATTCTAATATGCTCCATTCCAGCATTTCTCCTGTCTCTCCATCCGTCTCTTCCGTAATAGAAAGCTTTACACGTAACTCCTGTGTGTCCGTCTCCGGCACACAAAAGCTTATGGTATCAGCTGCGTCCTTCACCTCCGGCAATCCTGAAATTTCCTGCAGCGCCATTTCTTTATTTTCGGATTCTTCCAGAATAGCATCTATCTCTGCTAAGACATCATTTGCCTTGTTACATGCTTCATAATAGGCACTCATCTTATCTGCCGCCCGTTTACTGTATTTATAATCCCGCAGGGACGAAGATAATGACAACACTGCAAATAATAAAAAAGTCAGAATCAATACTACCACTAACAAAAAAGAGTATCCAAAAGGACTGGCTATACGCGGTCTGCGTTTTTCTTCGTATAATGCACTCTTACTCATCTTCTGCCGCCTCTCTCTGACTGATTACTCTCTTTAGTTCCACTTCATAAATAATCTTATCTTTCTCCCCATTCTTCTGCTTTACTGCAAAATGACCGACCATCCGCTGCTTCGCTTCACCCAGTGTAATCCACAGGGTATATTCCGCATCTTTCGTCTTACAGTTCTCCCAGTCAGCAGCAAAGGATACCAAAAATGTATTATCCTCTTTCTCATAATAAGAATACTCTTCCTTCAGATAATCTTCCATATCTGTTCCGGAGCGGAATACTTCTGCTGCCGCTGCAGCCTTATGTACTGCCATATTCATATTTCCTGCATCTTCACTGATGCAATGGGATTTTACAAATAGCTGCAATCCCACCGCTGCAGCAATACAGAAAAATAAAATCGATATCATAAGTTCCAGTAAAAATACCCCGGAACGTCTTGCCTGCCTTTCTATCATATGCCTTCCTCTATTCCTGCCCACTGCCGACAACAGCCACCACAGTATCCATTTTTCTCCCCTCTTCCGACATACAGGAAAAATGCAATAATCCATTTTCCAAAGCTTCCATCTTAAAATCTTCAACCGGAATAACTGCCTTTCCATCCGCTGTACTTACAGCAGTTCCGGACCGGACAAAAAGCTCTTTCAACATGCCATCCTCTTCAAAAATATAGGTACAATATTCTTCTCCATCATAATCCTGACGGATGATAAGGCTGTCTGTTCCATCCACCGAACCAATAGTAACTGTCCCATTATCATTCTGATGAATCTTCTCCGTAAGATAAGACAATACTGTTCTGCTTTCATAATTTTCATCTGCCATAGTCGTCGTATCCTGATAAATATCTGCTGCCAGGATAAGCACCAGAAGTCCGCAGATTGCCAGCAGCCCAAACAATGCCCATGGAAATAATATATCAATTGTATGTTTTCTGGCGGTACTCTCTGCCATATTCATCCCTCTTCACTCTAATTCTTGCGCTCAATTACTGTCACATCCGGCATAATGTTTGCTCCAAGCAGCTGGTAGTCCACAAAAAAATGCTCCTTATCATAGGAAAAACCATACTGTTCTTCCAGATACGAAAGACTGTCCGGGTAATGTCCTTCCAGCACATAACACTGCACGATTTCTCTCTGCAAAGCCTCTTCTAAAGAACGTTTTTCCTCCTCTTTACTATCCGCCATCAATCGGTTCAATCCATGGCAGGTCAATAAAATAATACAACTGGAAATGACCACCGTAAATAATATCTTTGCCCAGACAGAATGCCTTTTTTCATGAAAAAAAAGCCTCTTTCGACGAAATCCTTCCATATGCATCTCCTTCTTACAGTCCTGCCATAATTCCCATCAACGGAAGAATCACGGATAACAGTATCATTCCGACAATAACAGACAAAATAATTACAAGTGTCGGTTCTAATATTGCAATATAAGAAGACATTCTCTGATCAATTTCTCTTTCATACTGTCTTGCTATCGTCTCTAATGTTTCATCGGTCTCTCCGGTTTTCCCGGAAATCACCAGCATCCTCTCATACAAGCCCTCAAATATTCCGGCACCGCCTACTGCTGCTGCAAAATCCTCGCCCTCTTCCATTTTCTGGCTGCATTTCTTAATCTTCTTTGAAAAATTCTTATCTGCAATCAATTCGTCTGCAAATTCCAGTCCTTTTTGCGGATTTTGTCCACTCTTTAAAGTCAGATACAGGCTGTCTGCGAAACGACATGCTGCGATTTTATCGTATAAGCCATGAAACAAGTGCATTTTTCTGCTAAAACCAGCAAACGCTCTTCGTCCTCTGCTGCTCTTTACAAAATAAACAAATACTCCAACGATTACCGCCGCTATTGTAATGAATACAATTGCATAATTCGAAATTGTTTTTCCCAATACCAGCATGCCACCGGAAAATCCGGTCATCTGTCTGCCTAACTGGCGAAATACCTGTTCAAATACCGGCATTACTTTTGTTAAAAGTATCACAATTACAGCTATCATCATAGCAACCATAATCAAAGGATATGTAAGTGCGCTTTTAATACTCTTCTCGATCTCATCCTCACGCTCGTAATGGTGAGTCAGCCCATTCATAACATCATCCAGTGTACCTGTTTCTTCTCCTATCTTAACCATCTGAAGAAGATAATCCGGAAATACACTGGTCTTTTCCAGTGCCGGATATAACAGTCCTGTATTTATCATTTCATCATACATTACCTGAAGTATTGCCTTTTCCTGCACATCCTTTGCATCTTCCAGTAATAATGACACCCCCTCAACTGCCGGAAAGCCTGCATGCAGAACCATTGTCATCTGGCTGCAAAAAGATGCACATTCAAGATTTGACAGCTTTTGCTGTTTTTTACTTTTTCCCATACTTTTCTTCCTCTCTTAATATGTGTACTTTATAATATAACGGCTTCCGTCGCCAATATAATCTTTTACAGTATCATCATCATTATTGGCTGCCAGGGTCGGGTCCATAAGAGACCAGTCCTTTCCGTCAAAAGATATCATATTATCTACCCAGCCTATCTCATCCACATAACAGCTGATCCACGCATGATAAGCCTCACCCGCATATCCTACCTGAAGTTTGGTTGGAATTCTCTGCGAACGAAGCATCGCTGCCATCAATGCTGCATAATCAAAACAGATTCCTTTTCCGGACGAAAGTGTTTCATCTACATCCGGCACATATCCATATGCAACATTCTCTGCTTTTTCTTCATCATATGTAATATTTTCAATTACATAATGATAAATGTTGGTTACTACATCAAGGTCACTGTCGCAGCCTGCTGCCAGTTCTTCCCCTTTCTTTACCGCCTTGGAATTCTCATCAAAATCCACATAGCAGTTAGGTGCCAGAAATGGGACAAATTCATCCGTAATGGTAACATCAATACTCTGGGTAAATGCTGTTGCATACAAATTTTCTTCTACTGATGCAGCTTCATATAAGGTCAACTGGTAAGTACCGCTTCCCTGTGTCAGCGGATATACAATATACGTTCCATTCTTTGTCACCAGATAGGTATATGCTTCCCCTTCCGGTGTCTCTATCTGGAATTTCACTTTTTCATTAGTTCCGGTATAATTAAGCATCACATAACCATCGGATGCATGCGATGCATCAATGGCAATCTGATCTGTCCCATAAGCCACTTCTCCGGAAGCCTCCGGATGTAATACTTCTGCTGTCGCATCACGATTTCCCTTTGCGGTATCATTGCTGCTTTGCTCCGGAGAATTCTTCTCTCCGCCACAGCCTCCCAATGCACCGCTCATCAGCAATATCCCTGCGGCCATCCATATTATCAGGTAATATTTCTTACTGTGCCGGCTCTTCTGCCTCTGCATGACAACACACCTATTCCTTTTCCTGTATATTCCTGCTATCTGTACCTATATATAATAAAATTGCCGCCAGTAATACAACTGAGACGATTACAATTTTACCGTAAAAGGTTACCATAGCTGCAAATATCCCTCCTAATACCGGAATGGTCAGGGTTACTTTTCCAATTACCTGTGCATAGGAAACCGGGGAAATATCCTCCGCTTCATTTGCATCTCCTTTGGTAATCAGCTGACCGGACACCACCTGATTCTTCACCACACGATGGGTAATGATAATTCCCGCATCTGTATCGCTCCGATATGCCACAACTTCACCTTCCATAAGTTCTGCCGGTGCTTCTTCCCTGACATAAATAAGACTTCCTACCGGAATCGCCGGTTCCATGCTTCCGGTTACAACTGTATAAATATCAAACCCTGTAAGCCTTGGTAATGTCAATGGTATGCAAATCAGAATCACCAATATCAGAAGAGATACTCCTATCATACTACAGATTCTGGCTATTGTCCTCTTTTTTCTTTTTGTTTTTCCCATTCGTTAATGCCTCTGCTCTGACATTCATTTTCTTTCTTCGTAATGCAAAAGCAGTAAGAGCCACAAGTCCTGCAACTGCCGCTGATGCTACACCAATCAGCAATGGCATATTTCCTGCCGGTCTTTTGGTCTTCTCATCCTTTTGCTGCATATCTGCTAACGGAGTTTCCTCATCATCAAGATTTACCAGTTCCTGCGGAGTCTCTTCATCCGGAATATTTACATTTCCATCTGCCCCTTGATTATTATCCGCATTGGCATCATCTGCTGCATTCGCATTGTTTGCCGCATTTGCATTGTTTGCTGCATTCACATTGTCTGCTGCATTTGCATTGTTTGCTGCATTTGCATCATTTCCGGCATTTGCACTGTTTGCCGCACTCTGTGTATCCGTCGTGTATACAAACGTAAAAATGTTTTCTGCTTCATTGCTGCTTAAGGTTTTCGTCAGATTATATGCCTGCGGACGATAATTTTCAAAATATTTAAACGCCACCACCGGCTGGTCACCCACTGCACCATAGAAGGTCTCACTGTCTGAAAGTGCATTTCCATTGGCATCCTGATAATTCACAGTATATGCTACCATATTTCCCGCAATTGCATATGCTGCTACATACTCCTGATCAGATTCTACCACAAAGGCAGATTTTCCAACAGTATTATTATCCCTTCCGCTCTCCCGGATTCCACCAATATAATATTTTCCATCTTCCTTTAGCTGAATACAGGACTGTGCCCGAACCATAATCCGGTCACCATATTTCAGTCCACTGATTTTTATTTTTTCTCCCTGGCTTTCCTTTTCAATCTGATAAGAAGAACCTGTTATATGATTGTCTACTGTAATTCCATTCGTATCTGAAAAATATCCCTGATTTCCAGAGCATAACGTTACTGTATAGGTATATTCTGTTTCATTTCCACCAACTTTTGCCCATGCCTGTACCGGAAATGCCAGTGTAAGTAATGTTGTAAATAAAATACTTCCGTGAAGAATACGTTCCATTCTTTCTTTTATTTTATTCTTCATCCCTTACTCCTCCTTTTCCAACCGATTTTCAGCTGCCTCATCTTCTTTTCGTGTCCTCTTCACTCTCACAACAAAAAGGACGACTAAAACAAGTCCTGCCGCCAGAGCAAGTGCTGAAAAAAGAAGCACCTGATTATTATCACCCGTTTTAATAACGACATGATTCGACAATGGTGTTGAACCACTGGATAATAATTCTACCGCAAAATTCATCTGCAATTTTGCCAGGGTATCCTGATAGGTATTTCCCTGTGTCTCACCTTCCAGCTTTACGGTTAGTGCAATCTCTGCTTTTTCACCTTTCGCAAGCTCATCCAGATAGAAATAATCTTTCATTGCATTGGTTGCCTGGTGAAGACCTTCACCACTTTCTCCTACCGTATCTCCACCTACATTTTCACTGCTGTATAAAATACGGTTACTTCCATCCGGAGCCGTAAAAGAAAGTATGTACGAATACGCTCCTCCGGAAGCCACACTCTGTGAATCCTCAAGGCTCTGTAATACCTGATTTGTCATATACCACTGCGTATCCCCATCATAGGTATTCTTTAACTCCAGTCTGATATTTACCGTATCTCCCGGCTGAAGCTGATATATCGCATCATCAATATCTGCATTTTTAAATGTGCTGTTTAATTTTTCTCCATCAAACGTTACGTTCCAGTCATCACCGCCGGAAAACTCTTCTGCCTGTACCTGAACAGGGGCTGCTGCAACCAGAGCCAGAGCTGCCATGATACCAATCCATTTTCTCTTCATCTCAGTCTCCTCCTTACTGCAGTAATGTCAGATTTCCATTGGAATCAACAGAAACATCAACTCCCCAGGCACTCTTAATCGCATCCTGCGCATTGTGTGTCTGTACGGCATCCACTTCTGCCTCTACATGAAAGGAAACCCCATCATAATTAAATGTTGTAGTAGTGGTCTTAAGTCCATTTTCCTCCGTTGTATGCTCCGTTACCTTTGACGTAATAGAATTATCAATCTTTAAAGTATCAGAAAATGCCGGTGTACTCTCACCCACCTTCAATACCGATGGCCAGTAAAGAACAGTTCTCTCCTCCGTAGATGCATTTTCATCCACAATCCAGCCATTCTGGGTCAGGTTTAATTCAATCAAACTCGGAGCAAGTGTTGTTTCCTTGCTTCCATCCTCATTCTTCCAGCTCTTATAAATTCTCACACGGACATATTCATCAATATTGCCACTGTTTTTTACGGAAAGTGCTTCCTTATAATTTCTTCCGGCTACCAGCTTTCCATCGGTCTCATCCAGCATATCTGTAAGAAGTGCTCCCTGATTTTGCTTCCAGGCATCATCACTTCCTGCATAATCACGGCTGCTGATATCCTTAGAACCCTTGGCAGATTCTTCCACCAGAGTCACTCCGATATCATACATTTCCATCTGTGCGGTATAATTCTCACTATAGTAAGTAAGTGCTGCTCTCGCACTTCCAACCGCACTTCCTGCCAGAAGAAGTACTGCTGCACCCAATAATAAAAAGGTTCCTTTTCTTCCCTTCATTACTTTTTTCAATCGGCTCATTCTTCACCAGCCTCCCTTGCATCTGCAGTTCCTATATCTGTCCTGGTATCTGCAATCCGGTTCCAGTCTGCATATGGTGTTCCATCCTCTTCATAGAGAACCGGTGTACACTCCTGAACGACCACTACATTAAAACTCTCTTTATATTCCTCCGGTATTGCTATTTGGGCTAAAAGTTCTTCTGTATTGCCACTTACCGGAACAATATCACTATAATACCAATAGCCATCTTCGCCCTGATTCCATGACGAGCCGGACATAGTTAATGTAATCTGACTTCCTGCGAATACCTTTACTCTGACAAAGCAATCACTTTCTCCTGTATTTGTAAGTACGATATGCTTCTCCATATTTTCAACTTTTTCTTCTATTGTAGTTTCATTACCAAGTGTAATCGAATATCCTCCTTCCGCTTCCACATAAGTTGTAAAATACGCCATTGCCGGTGGCACTGCTGCCCCTGTAAGGAATACCAATGCTGCTGCAGTCAGCCAGAACACTTTTGTTTTTTTCTTCATCATCTTATATTCCAGCCTCCTTTAGTCTTTCTTTACACTATTATCCGGTAATTGTGTCCACTGCCATCCCTCATCTTCATCATAATCGAAATGATTGGTCACTCCGTAGCCCGGATTCAATCCGTGGTCATATGTATTATCAAACTCCACTGTTACGATTTCATCCGCACTGATTTCTGCTGTCTGCTGTGGCTCACTTACCAGTCTATAACCAGCCCCACTATATACCTCTGTCACAGTAACTTTTGCACCTGCCGGAATATGATCTGCAATTGCCGCTTTCGTTCCTGCCGATGAATGTGTGGTCGATACTACATTACTGTATACCGTATTACCATTTTCATCTACTGCTTCTATCGAAAATACAAAAGTTACCTCTTTCATTGTCTCATTATAGTTATCAAGATTTTTCTGTATAAGAAGACTTCCATACCGTGGAGAACGTTCCGGTTTTAGATTTGCTGTAACCTCGTAAATCCATTTGTTTTCTGCGCCTGCAGAATGAAATGCCTGATTATCCGGCAACGCAATCAGACCTGGATTAAAATTATACTCATAAAAACCGGTTGATGCAGTTTCAACCACAACAAGATATATCCCAGAATTCAGTTCTTTCTCTCCTGTTCCATCCGTAATCGTGCATTCTGTATCCGGGGTTTTATCCGAAGCGAGCTCCGCTGCCTTCGCTGTCATCTCTTCCCATGTAACATCTCCATTTACCGCATCTTTTAAAGAGAGGGATTTAAATTCTGATGTTTCGCTGTACTCTCCTGCTGCATCCACAGTCGCTACCTGATATATTTTAGCATGCAGTTCCATCCCATTCAGTTCTTCCGTATATTCTTCGCCCTTCGGCACAGATAAAGTCAAAGTACAAGGTTCTGCCGGATCTATTACATTGGTGGCATATGCAGATGCCACATGTAATCCTGCTGCTGCCAAAAACAACGTCAGTAATCCCGCAATATACCCTTTCTTTATTTTTAACTTTTTCATTTTCCACCCTCCTTAGAACCTCTTGAAACTTTTCTATCTCGAATAATCTTTATCAAAACTGTAATCAGAATTGCTGCTGCAACTGCCAGTATTGCATATAACATATAATAATCTTTCACCGTCTGAAGCATAGATTCATTGGCTATTGCCTTCTCATCATCCTCTCCATTATACGGGACACTGTGACCACGCACCAGCAGTCTATGGCTGTTTACACCATATGGGGTGCAGGTGAAAAGTGTTACATAATCTTCCCCTTCGACATTCTTCATTGCCTCTGTCAAAGTATCCGTATCATCCTTTTCTACCATCGGCAGAATCTGATCCACTTCATATGCAAGCACCTTATCCAGTACATGCACATAGAATTTATCACCTTCTACAAGCTGGTCAATATCGGTAAAAAGTTTCGCACTTGGCAGTCCGCGGTGTGCTGCCAGTACACTATGTTTTCCCTTACCACCAACCGGAAGACTGGTTCCGGACATATGACCTGCGCCAATCTGTAATACTGCCTCCGAAGTTCCATGATAAATCGGAAGTCTCTGTTCTATTTTCGGGATGGAAATATATCCCATAATCCCATTATCTCCCGGATTTAATACGGACCAGTATTTACTTTCTCTCATATTCTGTTCTTCCTGTGAAAATGCATCCCCATCGAAGGTATTATTACCTATCTGGGAATTATATTCCTCTGCCATCTCCCAGAGCTTCTGATAGTCTACTTCATCCATATCTGCAACAGTTTCTTCATAACTGGCAATTGCCCTGCTCTGATGGTATTTATTCCATTGATCTGCCACAGTCGGATATGCAAAGATTCCCAGTCCGACCAGGAAAACCAGTCCAAGCAGAATTCCAGGTAATTTCTGCTTCCATTTCTGTTTCATTCCCTACTCCTTTTTCCTCTTCCAGCTAAACCGCTGCCAAATCAAAAGTCCCAGTAAAATCCAGAACAGTAATATAATCGCAACTACAATTGCAACTGCAGAAGTATTGACAAGATATCCATCTGCCGTCACAAAGTTACCGCTTTCCTCCTGTGAAATCCGCTCACCCCTTACCAGCAGCCGATGAGAATTGATTCCATATGGAGTGCAGGTCATTAATGTACAATAATCTTTTCCCTCTTCAATTGTAAGATCATTAATTTCCTGTGGTTCTACAATTTTAATCTGATCCACCTGATAAGTCAGTTTGCGATCCAATACGGTAACGGTAAAGGTATCTCCTGCTTCCATTTTATCCAGATTTGTAAAAAGTCTTGCAGACGGAAGTCCTCTGTGTGCAGAAAGAACACTATGTGTGCCTTCTCCTCCAACCGGCAAACTACTGCCCTCTAAATGGCCTGCTGCAACCTGTAATACTCCTTCCGAAGTTCCATGATAAATCGGGAGTTCCACACCTAACTTTTCAATTGTAACATAACCCATGATGCCGGTGCCAGAAATATCAAGAATGCTGTTATAATCGCCTGCCTCTGCATAATTCAGAAATGGCCGGTTCACATCCTTTAATTTTTCATTGTAGGTATCAGCTTTTTTTAACATTGTGTCTTTTTCTTCTTCTGTCAGTGATTTTACGGCATTACTATAAGACGCAACGGCTCTTGACTGGACTTTTGAATTCCAGTAAGAACTAATTGGCGGATACAGCATCACGGAGAGACCTATGATAAAAACAAACACTAACATTACATTCAGTTTATCTTTCTTAAATAATTTCTTTAATGTCCTCTTCATAGATTTCTCCCTAATGCTGTCAAAGTCCCAGCGAGCGGGAATTTTCTTCCAGTCTCGTTCGTGTATAAATCGGCGGTTCACCGGGAATTCCCGGTGAATTACCGCCGTTCATCTTAAAACTCTAGTTTTTTGCAGTACGTTTTCTTGTGATTAACAATACAGCTGCTACAATCATGATAATTGCACCTACGGTATAGAAAATCTTAGTACCGATACCACCGGTTGCAGGAAGTTCAGTTCCACTTAAGTTCTGTACATCCGTGGATACAGCACCTGTTCTTAAAGTTGCTGTAAAGATTGCTTCTGTTCCTTCTGAAACAACCTTTCCAGAAGCATCTTTTACTACTAATGTCTTTAATTCCGGATTATCTGATGTTGTATCATAGGTTGCTTCTACTGAAAATACAAGATCATCTGCTTTATTATATCCTGCCGGAACAGTTGTCTCAACCAATTTATACCGGCCTGCATCTACACCTTTGAAATAGAAGGTTGTTACTCCTGTAATCTCATTTCCAACTGCAACATAATCACCTGTAGTGCTGTCTAATTTGTAAAGGGTAAATCCTGCACCCTCAAGAGGAGCATTGTTACCGTCTACCTTATTTGCAATTAAATTATATGTAAATACAATAACTTTATCTTCTGGAGTTACACCTGTGCCATCCCCATAAGGATTGTTGCTGTATTCCAGTTTGGATACGTTGGTGTTTCCACCTTCACCGATTACTGCATTTTCATTCAGTTTTGCGGTGTAATTTACAACTACTTTACTTCCAGCTTTTACTGCTTTGATATTCTTTAAATCTGCAAAACGAACTTCAAAAGTGCAGCCATCATCTAAATCTTCTGTAACTACTTCATAGCCGGTTGTTACTGCTGTTCCGTCCACTGTTACAGTTACAGAATCTGCATTGAAAGTAAGTCCGTCAGACATGGTATCATGGAATGCATAATAATAACTTCCATATTTATCATATTTTGCATCTACCGTACCGGTTAACTGGAATGGTACGTTATCTCCGATATCATAATCTGCTGCATCCTGCCAGTCACTCTCTGCACCGGTAGAGTCATTTTTCTCTTTTACTTTCTTTTCAAGTTCCGGTCTGTCTTCCTTTGTTGTTACAGTTACGCTGTCATTTCCAGCTGTGTCTAACATAACAAGGGAATAGGTATCACCTTCATCACCTGTTTTTGTTTCTGCAATCAGGTAATAACCCTGATCAACACCGCTAAATTTATCATCGGATGTTTTTGCTTCCGGCTCTAATGTCTTGATTTTTGCAAATACTGCATCTGCAAATGCACGAATACCATCTGCATCTAATCCTGAAATGTAATTAATTACATCCTTATCTTCTGTTTTTCCTGTTACTTCTTTCAATGCTGCTGCATACTTATCATTTAATGTGTATGCAAATTTTCCTTCACCACCATCTGTAGCATTCAGTAATCTGTATGCCGCATATTCAGAACCTGCTGCGCCATTTGTAATTGTAATGTCTGCTGCATAAACAGTAACACCCATTGCGAATGCCATAACCATTGCAACCATTGCTGCAAAAAGTTTTTTCAATTTTTTCATCTTCTTTCTCCTTCTTTGACCTTTTAATATATTTGATACCTGAAACGGATTTCCTCAAAAGGGGGCTTTATATGCCTGCACCCCTTTCTCTTTTCCGTCTCATCCGGTATCCATACAACAGGGATGACATAAGCATAATTGCTGCACCACCTATAGTATAAACAGTAGTACCTGTTCCTCCCGTTGCCGGAAGTTCATAACCGTATTCCTGATTCTTAACCTGAATCGAAATACTATCAAGATTATCATAATAGGTAAAGGTATATTTATTTTCTTTGCTTAATTCTGTACCCTTCTGACCTATTCCAACTAACTCATAACCATTTACCAGTTTTTCTTTCACCGTGTAGACCTGACCATCTTCCAACGCTTTATTACCATTCTGGTCTGTAATGGTCTTCAATGCAACCGATCCACCCTGGCATACGGCAAATTCTGTAATATAATCAGCTTCATCCGTTGAGTCACCTTTATATAATACAAAAGTAAAGGTTTTCATCTGATCATATGGAAGTTCATTTCCATATGCATCCAGAACGTCTTTCTCAATTACCGGTTTCTTATAAATCTTTACTCCGACCTTCGGAGGCTCTGCCCGCAGTGTTTTTTCATTTCCGTTTACTTCTGCCGTATACTGGTATGCGAAGCTGTTCCATGCAGTCTCACCCGGGTTTGCATTCTCTCCTACTACTCCATTATATTTCACGGTAAGAATACAGCCCTTCTTTAATGCAAAGGTATCTGCCATCTTTATACGGAAGGACACATCATCTGACTGCCAGAAGGAATGCCACTGTTCTGTTGAAGTACCCGACATATCAGCTTCAGTAAAGCTTACCAGATTTGAAAATTCCACAAAATAATCCACGCCTTCTTCCAGCTGCCGTTTTGTGCCGCTCTCCTCAGTTACCCAGAGTTCCAGTCCTTCGGCATATGCAACAGAGAATTCACTTCCTCGTTTTTCTTTCTGGTTCAGTACTCCGGTATCATTTATATGTGGCATACTGTCTACAATAACCATCTGTGTAAAGGAGTTATTGCTGACATTTTCAATATTGTTGGTGTAAATCACATCTTTTCCATCTTCATCCAGATAAATGTAATTCTTTCCTTCCAGTCCAAGATAGCCGCTTCCCCGGTTATCTGAATTACCGGTTTCCTCTACCGTTTTCCATGAGAATGAACCATAATCACCCAATGCATAAACGCAATCAGAAGCTTTTACTCCAATATATTTTCCACTGTCATCCGTCACCAGTTCTCCCGTTTTTACACTGTTATCATCAAACGGATCATCCGGCAGGAGATATGCAGTATTTTCATAAATCTTGTTCTCATATACTGTATTTCTGGTATATACCGTAAACTCCGCTTTTCCACCTGCAGGAATCTGATATTCTTTTCCCTCCAGATACAGTGAAAACTCGTGGGTCGCATTATCCGGTATCAGCTTCCATACTTCTTCAGACAAATCATACTTATGAAGTACATTATCATCCTCATCATAAATGGTCAGTACAAAAGCATTTTTGTCAAGTCCCAGGTGAAGGGTTTTATTAGTTGCCTCTTCTTTCGACAATATATGGAACGGAGACTGAACAGAATCTTTCATTGTATAATCGCAAATTGGAATGGTTCCATCGTTGCGTAACTCCAACAGCCACTTTGTCGTTACATTCGGCTGTATATTGTCCTTCTCTTCCAATTCAACAGCATCTTCCACATTTTTACCAGATGGTATATAGGACACTGCTTTCTTGGTAATTCCCGGAACAATTACATCCTTTGGTGTTATCATTACAGATGACGAAATAACACGCTTTTCTCCTACAATTCCTTTATCTTCCGATGTGCCGTTATTCTGTCTGGAATCATCCCTGGTTCCTCTCATTGTAATGTCATTCGGATTCTCACGATATTCCACATCCTTATCTACCAATAAATCCACGGTATTGGTAATTGGAACATCTAATTCCACGTCTTTACTTACCTTGCACATCACAAAGAATGAAAGATTCTTTCCTGCCGGCAAATCATAACCTTTGCCCTCGGCTCCAATCGTAAAGGTAACCATATGATTTTCCTTATCATCATTGGTCATTGCAATGGTAACATCCCTTACCAGACTTCTGCCATCGATATTGGTTACCTGCGCCATGTTCCAGTCGTTTGACTTAATTGGTTCACTATAACTCTTTTCAATCTGAACCGGAAGCGTATATCCCAGGCTCGGACGTATTCCAACATATTCCAGACCATCCGCCATATGATCTTCCAATGTATCAATATGAACCGGATCTTCTCCTGTATTTGTTACTGTAATATTGTAAATCACATAATTTCCGAGATAATTTCCTTCATTTACACTCTTAGAGAATATGGACTTATCTTTTAACTGGCTGGTCTTCCACTGATGGAACTGATCCAGAATTGCCCACACACTCTTCTGCACATCCACTGCCTGATCCAGTTTCTTTTTTCCTTCCGGCTCCCCTTTTACCGTTACTGTATCCTTCATTCCGTTTACGGTTGCACTATTGGTATAAGTAAAGGTTCCCGTCTGTTCATTCTCTTTATCATCCATATAAATGTAAGCATTGAATTCTTTTTCAATCACTTCACCCGGTGACATGGTGCCAATCTTCCAGATTAAACGGATTCCTTTATGTGCACTGATATTTATTCCATTGCTCTTGCCAATCCAGTATCTCTTTATCTGCACATATTCACCATTTATCTTTGTATAATAAGTTCCCCAGTCAGATGTATTTTCTACATACTCTTTCCAGCTGATACCAGCCTCTACCAGTTCCTCATCATTCTTTGGATATCTGGAATTTAACGTTCCTGCCTGCTTTGCCTTATAAATCTTGTATTCATCCGAAGGAAAGACATGATATGGCATATCATCTGTCAATGACAGTCCGCCTTTCTTATATGCGGCATCTCCATCAGCATTTGTAATCGTTATGCTGTATTTAAATAATTCCTCTGCTTTAAAGGTTTCTCCACCTTCCCCGCCATTAACCTTCTTATCTACGGTAATTGGATTTTCCACTTCAATGGTTTCTCCGGTGCTTTCGCCGGATGAGTTGCTGGTGATATGATTTACAAGGTCATAATCCGCTGCTTCCGGCAATTCATTCAGGTCTACCTTACATACATATTTAATCGTTACTTTCTCTTTGGCATTCAGTCTGCCCAAAGAAAATGTCAGCTTCTTGCCATCCACCTGAAGTCCTACATAGCGGCTGCCGCCTACTGCATTGGATGACTCTGCCACGAAGTCCGTTGCACTTTCGGTTACCTGATTTCCATTCTTATCTATGATATATTGGAACACCAGTCCCTTTGGCAGCGTATCCTCTAAAATCTGTTCAATGGTTTGATAGTCTTCTTTATTTTCGATAGTTACAGTATAAGTAACCAAATCGCCATTTTTTACATTTTTCTTATCACTGCTCTTGTCAATGGTAAGCTCCGGTTTCTTATAAATAACGGTAATGGTTGAATCTTTGCCTTTATAGGACGCTTTGTTGTGAATGGAGGTATTGTTTGGATATTTTGCCAGTTCCTCCTGGCTCTTCACATTAACCGCAAATGTAAATTCTGCTTTCTCACCGGCTTTCAATGTACCCGGTGCCCAGCTTATTGTGCGGGTTTCTTCGTCATATTCCGCGCCCTGATTCCGGATTGCCTGTATCTGCTCCGCAGTCAGCACCAGATGCTCCGGCAGTTTATCTGTCACCTTATAAACGCTTCCATCTGAAGCTTCTCCTTTAATCGGATTGTTTCCAGTATTTTCTACCGTAATCGTATAATTAATGGTATCACCGGCAATTACTTCTTTCTTATCTGCCGTCTTAACAATTTTAAAGTCCTCTTTTATTTCCGGTCTTGACTTTACATCTGCGGATAATTTTGTGTGATCATATTCTTTATAAGGAACAGATTCAAAATCAACATGATTTGTAATTACATCCTCTTTTACTTTTTCTGCGGCTACTGTAATGTAATTATCTGTTAATACTAATTTTGATACATCCAGACTTGCGCTTACATTCAGATGCTCCTGTTCTCTTGTTGGCACACCATCTGTCATATACTGGTTCGGCACACTAATCTTATATGTAACGGTTTTTCCATCCAATGTCAGGCTTGTAACGGTTCCTCCCTGAAGATCAGTAAACTGGAAAATCACATTTCCATTGCTATCCACAACGGAAACACCATCTTCACTGACCTTGGTTCCTTCCGGAAAGCTGATTCCATCCGGTAATGTCAATACATCGCTCAACTCTACATGGTCTGTCCAGATTGCTCCCGTATCACCAACGCCACATGGATTCATACTGTTTGCAGTGATTCTATAATCTAATGTTCCTTCCAGCTTATTGATCTTTCCATTCACCGGAATAATTTCCTTGCTGACAGTTTTTTTCAAATCCTGCCAGAGATTCGTTCCATGCCAGATTAATTCTGCCGGTTCAGAAATCACATCATTGTCTTTCTGATCCGGAATCTCCGGTGTCAATGTTACCTTGGAATCCTTTTCCATAATTCCATTTAAGGAATTAAACTGCAAATCGAAGGAAACGGTTGAACCTGCAGGTGGTTCAAACTCTATGTAAGTCTCATCATCCTCTTCTACCAGTTTTACTTCCAGTGTTTCTTCTGTTGTTTCACTGACCGCTTTATAGGTAACCTGCATAACATCACTTTCTTCAAAACCGGTCAATGTAACTCCTTCCGGCAAATCACTAATCCGGATACGAACCGGTACCAGCTCTGTATCTGTCGGATTTGAGTTGGTTGCACTAACGGTTGCATACAGAATCTGTCCATTTTTCCCATCATCCGGACTCTTCTGTGAAACGCTCAAGTTAATACGCTCACTAATCGTGCCTCCGGCTGACGTCTGCTCTGTTTCCTTATTTCCTGTTGCTGCAAGTCCCGGAAGAATCAGTCCCCAGACTACACCCACCGCCACAAGAACGCAACATATCCCCAGTAAAATTTTTGTTCTTCTGCGGATTTTTCTCTTTTCTTCTGCTTTCTTTACATGTTTTCTTACATTTTCCTGCATATCCCTATCTCTCCCTATTTAAGGAATCCCATTTTACTCAATGGCCAGAATCGAAAAGCCACCTTTCCAATTATCTGATCTTCTGCCACACACCCAATGGCTGAACTCCGGCTGTCAACCGATACTGAACGATGGTCTCCCATCACAAAATATTTGCCTTCCGGCACCTGATAAGGAAAATCAATATCACATTCCCCTAAATCTTTCTTTATTGCATATGGTTCATCTAATTTTTCACCATTTACATATACATTGCCGTCTTCGTCTATATCTATGTAATCACCTGCAGTTCCTATGACCCTTTTTACAAGAATCTTACTCTGATAGTAAAAGCCGATGATATCTCCCTGTTTGATTTTTGTGGTTTTCTTTATTACTACCAGTTCACCATTCTCTAATGCCGGTTCCATGCTCTTGCCCGAAACCTGCAATACCGGTACTAATCTTGTTGCAATCAATACTGAAATTGCTGCCACCACAAGCAGTATTCCGAGTGCACTGAAAAGATGCTGCTTCTTCTCTCTGTGAGCCTGTTCCGCCCGTATACTTTGAAGTGCCACATCTAATTCTATTTTCTTGTCCTTATTCCCGTCATTTTCTTCTGTAGTTTCCTGCAAATCCTTCTGGAGTCCCTCTATAATTTCAATCAACTCCCAGCGTTTCAGCTTGCGGAAATCCTTATCTGCCACAAACTGCACCCCCTGTTATTCTTTTGCTGCCCTTATTATGACCTTCCCCTGTCTTTTCATTCATGTGATTTTTCTTTTGTGTTGAATGTAAGTATATATATTTTTTGTATAGAATTATGTCATATTCTGGCATATAGATTTGATTTTTTCAAACGAAATAATCAGACTAATTTTCGTCTTGAAGATTATATTTTCTTTTTTTCATTGAGTCAATACTTTCTATCAAAAATGAACCAAAAGTACCACAAAATCTCTCAAAAATTGTGTCGTTTTCAGGATTTTTAATTTGATATCGTTCTTATAAAGTAAAAAAAGAGACGTAACTTACACTTCTGTAAATTACATCTCTTTTATTTTACCTAATCGTCAGATTCTTCTGCCCAATCAGCTAATCTTATTTATAAAGCTCAACTAATCTTAACAGATGTTCATAACGAGCCTTTGCAGCTTCCTCAGATGCTTTGAACAGTTTTTCTGCTCTGTCTGGGAAGGAACGTGTTAATCTGCTGTAACGTGTCTCGTTATTTAAGAAATCCTGGTAAGATCCATCACCTGGCTTAGAAGTCAATGTGAATGGGTTCTTTCCTTCTGCTTTCAATGCCGGGTTGTATGAGAATAAGTTCCAGTAACCTGCTGCTACTGCTTTCTTCATCTCATCCTGGCAGTGGTTCATTCCACCCTTAACACCGTGTAACTCACATGGAGCATATCCGATGATAAGTGAAGGTCCGTTGTATGCTTCTGCTTCAGCAATTACCTTAACAGCATTTGCCATATTTGCACCAAGAGCGATCTGTGCTACATATACATAGCCGTAGCTCATAGCGATTTCTGCAAGGCTCTTCTTTCCAACTTCTTTACCAGAAGCAGCGAACTGACAAACCTCACCGATGTTAGAAGCTTTAGAAGCCTGTCCACCTGTATTAGAGTACATCTCTGTATCGAATACCATTACGTTTACGTTCTCACCGGAAGCAAGTACATGGTCTAATCCGCCGAAGCCGATATCGTAAGCCCATCCATCACCACCGAAGATCCATACAGACTTCTTAGCAAGGTAATTCTTCTTATCTAATGCATCCTTAGCATCCGGGCATCCTGCTGCTGCAGCTTTCTCTAACTCAGCAACTAATGCTTCTGTTGCAGGTGTATTAGCTTTTGTATCATTCTTAGTCTCTTCGAACTTGTCAAATGCAGCCTTTAATTCTGCGCTTGCTTTATCAGACTCAGCACATTTCTTAGCGCTTGCAATTGCCTGCTCACGAAGAACTTTCTGTCCGATTTCCATACCAAAACCATGCTCAGCGTTATCCTCGAATAAGGAGTTTGCCCAAGCCGGACCTTTCTTGGAATCTTTGTTTACTGTATATGGTGATGTTGCTGCAGGACCGCCCCAGATAGAAGAACATCCTGTTGCATTGGAAATATACATATGCTCACCAAATAACTGAGTAATCAAACGAGCGTAAGATGTCTCTGCACAACCTGCACAAGAGCCTGAGAACTCAAGCAATGGCTGATTGAACTGGGAACCTTTAACGGTATTGTCTGCCGGCATACCAGGTTTCTTTCCAACGTTTGCTACTAAGTAATCGAATACTGGCTGCTGATCTGCCTGTGATTCCTGAGGAACCATTTCGATTGCGCCTACTGGACATACCGTAATACATTCGCCACATCCCATACAGTCTAATGGGGATACGCTCATTGTATATTTGTACTCGCCAGCCTTTGGCTTTGTATCAGCAAGTTTTGTCTGCTCTGGAGCAGCTTTTACTTCTGCTTCGTCTAACATGAATGGACGAATGGTTGCATGTGAACATACGAATGCACACTGGTTACACTGAATACATTTCTCAGCATCCCATGTAGGAACGGTTACGGCTGTACCACGTTTCTCATATGCTGCTGCACCATGTTCGAACTGTCCATCCGGATTCTTTGCAAATGCAGATACCGGAAGGCTGTCTCCGTCCATCTTGGAGATTGGCTCCATTAAGTCTCTTACCATCTTAACAGTCTCAGGACGTCCGGTTAATTCCTTCGGAGTTGGATCTGCTTCTGGGTTAGACCAGGATGCTGGAACTTCAACCTTATGTACTGCGTCTACACCAGCGTCGATAGCTTTGTAGTTCATTTCTACGACAGCGTCACCCTTCTTACCGTAGGATTTCTTAGCTGCTGCTTTCATGAATTCTACTGCATCGTCGATAGGCATAACGTTTGCAAGTTTGAAGAATGCAGACTGTAAAATTGTGTTGGTACGTTTACCCATACCAATTTCAATTGCTTTGTCAATTGCATTGATTGTATATAACTGAATGTTGTTATCAGCAATGTATTTCTTTGCTTCAGCATTCAGATGATGAGCTAACTCTTCGTCTGACCACTGGCAGTTAATCATGAATACTCCGCCTGGTTTAACATCCTGGGCCATCTTGAATCCTTTGGTTACATAAGATGGGTTGTGGCATGCTACGAAGTCAGCCTGGTTGATGTAATATGGGCTCTTGATTGGCTTGTCACCGAATCTTAAGTGGGAAATTGTTACACCACCGGTCTTCTTAGAGTCATACTGGAAGTATGCCTGGATGTATTTATCTGTGTGGTCACCGATAATCTTAGTAGAGTTCTTGTTAGCACCTACAGTACCGTCTCCACCAAGACCCCAGAACTTACACTCTACAGTTCCTTCTGCAGATGTGATAGGTGCTGGCTTAACCTCTGGTAAGCTTAAGTTTGTAACGTCATCTACGATACCTACTGTAAATCTGCTCTTTGGAGCATCTTTTTCCAGTTCTTTGTAGATAGCGAATACAGATGAAGGAGGAGTATCCTTAGATCCTAATCCGTAACGGCCGCCGCATAATACAACGTCGTTTAATCCTGCTTCACGTAATGTTGTAGCTACGTCTAAGTATAATGGGTCTCCTAATGCTCCTGGCTCTTTTGTTCTGTCAAGAACAGCAACTTTCTTTGCAGTCTTTGGAAGAACTTTTAATAAGGAAGCAGATACCCAAGGACGATACAGACGAACTTTGATTAATCCGACTTTCTCTCCTGCTGCTGTTAAGTAGTCGATTACTTCTTCTGCTACGTCACAGATAGATCCCATTGCTACGATAACACGGTCTGCATCTGCTGCTCCATAGTAGTTGAATAAGTCATAATCTGTACCAAGTTTTTCATTGATTTTGCCCATGTATTTCTCAACGATAGCCGGTAACTCATTGTAAGCTGTATTACAAGCTTCACGATGCTGGAAGAAAACGTCTCCATTTTCATGAGAACCACGCATAGCTGGATGCTCTGGGTTTAATGCATGCTCACGGAATGCTTTTACAGCGTCCATGTTGCACATTTCTTTCAAATCTGCGTAATCCCATTTCTCGATTTTCTGAATCTCATGAGATGTACGGAATCCATCGAAGAAGTTGATGAATGGAACTTTTCCTTCAATTGTTGCAAGATGAGCAACTGGGCTTAAGTCCATAACTTCCTGTGGGTTTGTCTCACATAACATAGCAAAACCTGTCTGACGACAAGCATATACGTCACTGTGATCACCGAAAATATTTAAGGACTGGGTTGCAACGGTACGTGCTGACACATCAAATACACATGGAAGCTGCTCTCCAGCGATTTTGTACATATTAGGGATCATTAATAAAAGACCCTGGGATGCAGTAAATGTAGTGGTTAAAGCACCTGCTGCAAGAGAACCATGTACGGCACCTGCTGCTCCTGCCTCTGATTCCATTTCTACGACTTTAACCTGATTTCCAAAGATATTCTCCTGACCTGCTGCGGACCACTGGTCTACGGAGTCAGCCATTGGACTGGACGGGGTAATAGGATAAATAGCTGCAACGTCTGTGTATGCATAAGCTACATGAGCTGCTGCTGTATTACCGTCCATTGATTGTTTTGCTCTGGACATTATTTATTCCTCCTTATTTAAATAAAAAACTTATGTCTTATCGACCTAAATCACATTTTAGCATTTTATTTGTCGATTATCAAGATTATGGACTGTACGAAATGAAGAACAATCATGAATTTCTTCTATAAGAAGTTTTAGTTGCTTTTCCACTGTTTTTCTAGTATGATACGAATTGGTGCATAAGCATGAAAGCACCGTAAATTCAAAGAGTCAGGAGATTTGATTATGATAAGTGCAAACAATGTAACTTTACGAATCGGGAAGAAAGCCTTGTTTGAAGATGTAAATATTAAATTCACGGAAGGCAACTGCTACGGTCTGATTGGTGCCAATGGTGCCGGTAAATCTACTTTCTTAAAGATTTTATCCGGACAATTAGACTCCACCAGCGGCGATGTGGTTATTACACCGGGACAACGTCTTTCCTTCCTGCAGCAGGACCACTTCAAATATGATGAGTACTCCGTTTTAGATACCGTTATCATGGGAAACAAACGTCTCTATGATATCATGAAGGAGAAGGATGCTATCTATGCAAAAGAGGATTTTTCCGATGAAGATGGTATCCGTGCCAGTGAACTGGAAGGCGAATTTGCTGAAATGGACGGCTGGAATGCAGAATCCGATGCTGCCATGTTATTAAATGGTCTTGGCATCCCGACAGAAGACCACTACACCACTATGCGTGACCTTCCGGGTGCTACCAAGGTTAAGGTGCTCTTAGCCCAGGCATTATTCGGTAATCCAGACATTCTGCTCTTAGACGAGCCGACCAACCACTTAGACTTAGATGCCATTGCATGGCTGGAAGAATTCTTAATCAACTTTAACAACACTGTAATCGTCGTATCCCACGACCGTTACTTCTTAAATAAGGTATGTACTCATATTGCCGATATCGATTATGGCAAGATTCAGTTATATGCCGGTAACTACGATTTCTGGTATGAGTCCAGCCAGCTTCTTGTTAAGCAGATGAAAGAAGCCAATAAAAAGAAGGAAGAAAAGATTAAAGAGTTACAGGAGTTCATTTCCCGTTTCTCTGCGAATGCTTCCAAATCCAAACAGGCAACTTCCAGAAAACGTGCCCTTGAGAAAATCGAGCTGGATGAAATCAAACCTTCCAGCCGTAAATATCCTTACATTGATTTCCGACCACAGCGTGAAATCGGTAATGAGGTTCTTACCGTAGAGGGGCTAAGCAAAACTATCGATGGCGTAAAAGTATTAGACAATGTATCCTTTATCTTAGGACATGATGATAAAGTAGCTTTTGTCGGAAGCAACGAGCTTGCCAAGACTACCCTCTTTAAAATTCTTGCCGGTGAAATGGAGCCGGACGAAGGAACTTACAAATGGGGTGTTACGACTTCCCAGTCCTATTTTCCGAAGGACAATACCGAAATCTTTGATACTGACCTTGTTATCACAGACTGGCTGACCCAGTATTCCGAGATCAAAGATGCTACTTATGTACGTGGTTTCTTAGGAAGAATGCTTTTCGCCGGTGAAGATGGCATGAAGAAAATGAGAGTCCTTTCCGGAGGAGAAAAAGTGCGTGTACTGCTCTCCCGTATGATGATTCAGGCTTCCAATGTCTTAATCTTAGATGAGCCTACCGACCACTTAGACATGGAGTCCATTACCGCATTAAACAACGGTCTGATTAAATTTCCGGGTGTTGTACTCTTCGCTTCCCGTGACCACCAGTTCACACAGACCACTGCCAACCGCATTATGGAGCTTCTTCCAAATGGCGGACTCATTGATAAGATTACCACTTACGATGAATACTTAGAAAGTGATGAAATGGCAAGAAAACGTCAGGTTTACTCCATGAGTGAAGAAGACGAGAAGGATAACTAAAAATAGCTTTTAAGATAGAAAGCAGGTGTTCCAATCGGAACACCTGCTTTTTTGCTTTACCGAAAATTGCTTTCCTGTAACACACGTTTCTTGCTATTTGCATATATTATTTATACCTGACATTTACACCGTCATTATGCGAATCATAATTATTAACCGGTCACTTAGGTTGTCGTATTATAAATCTCGCCGGTATTATAATTGTAGGTATATGTACCTGTATTACCATATGTATTGCCCTTGGATGCTTCCCGTTCTGCATAATAATCTGCTAAAGATGCTTTTGCAGATACCTGATATCCATAGGAACCATTTCCATTGAACAAAGATTTTACCAAAGACATATTTGCCTTCTTAAAAGTATCCTCATCAATACTGAGTTTGTTATCTACACCAACGGTAATTCCAACCTTAGAAAGTAACTTTTCATTGGAATCCGTAGTCCGAACCATGGAAGAAACTGCATTGAGAATTCCATTGGTATTGGAATCTTCTGATTTCTTCAGCAGGTTATTGTAGCTGTCTACGA
Source organism: Roseburia sp. CLA-AA-H209 (assembly GCF_020687575.1). NCBI lineage: Bacteria > Bacillati > Bacillota > Clostridia > Lachnospirales > Lachnospiraceae > Roseburia > Roseburia sp. CLA-AA-H209. The sequence continues at coordinate 30,879 of NZ_JAJEQU010000011.1, read as the reverse complement.
AAGCACTTACTTTCTTATAAATTGCGTCTTTATCATAATCTGTTGTGGTATTACCCTTTGCATCGGTTGTTGTTACTTTGTTAAATACAGACTTCTTGGTCTTATCCAGTAAAGCATCGGATGCACCCTTCAACTCTTCCGCAGCATCTTCAATTTTTGCTAATGTCTTAGTATCATCCTTTGCAGTAGACGTTGAAGTCTTCTTGTTTGTCTCTACAATCTTGCTGGCAGAATCATTTCCACCATAATATGCCTTCATCAGTTTAAAATAGGAACCGGTACGAATTGCAGAATAATCAGCAATATTAATTCCTAACAAACCGCTGTTTGAAGTTCTGCTTCCATTTGATAATCCGGAAAACAATGTGTTAATTGAATTTGAATCATAATTTGAAATGCCTATCATATAATCACTCCTTTGATATCTGATGTGTAACATCCTTGTCCCACGTCTGCCTATTGTTAAGGCTATTATAGCATTTTAGGCACAGGATTGCAATATTGTGTAAAATTCACAACTTTTTATGTGATTTTTTTCATCTATTGTAACTTTTCACAAAGTTTTTATGGTTTGTTCATAGTTTTGTCATATTTATAGCATACTATAGAACCATCAAAAGAAACTCATGTTTTTAGATATATTTTTTCATAATAGCCTCGGCATCCGAAAGATGTCGGGGCACTCCTCATTTTAGGAATAATTTTTTATGTTGGCTGGATACCATGTTGGCAATTCGAAGAATAACAGGATTTCATGGGGTTCTATGTTGATTCGACATGAAATACCTGCAGTTCTTAGCACATATTTTTCTTGATTACAAAATGTCTTTCCGTTGCTTTGACTGACTATCCGCACTGTCCGCCAAAGACGGATGTTACACAAGATTTATAAGGGGCACTAAGAATTTCGAAACATATTGTGTTTTGCCCGGCAACCGGTGCAAATTCACATCCATGTTCAGATTGCACCTCGCCGGCACATCCTGTGCCGGCGTTGCCGGTTGCAATACGAAATTCTAAGTGCCCCTAATAAATTGTGTCATACATCCGTCCTTTTGACGAACCGTGCGGATAGTTTGTCAAACATTGGAAAGACACTTTATATTGTAAAAAGAAAAATATGTGATTTAGAACTGCGGTATTTTATGCCTGACATAGAAACCTGTTAAATCCTGCAATGCTTTGTTATTCAACATTATTGGTATCAAGTCAACATTAAAATCCATCCTACAAATTCTCAATCTGCCAGTCTATCGATGCCACTCCATGCTCTTCTAAAAATGCATTCGCCTGTGAGAAATGTTTGCATCCGAAGAAACCACGGTATGCCGAAAGCGGGCTTGGATGAGGTGCTTTTAATATCAGATGCTTCGGATTGGTAAGCATCGGAATTTTGCTCTGTGCCGGTCTGCCCCACAGCATATAGACAACTGGTCGATCCTGGGCATTGACCGCCTGGATAATGGCATCCGTAAAATGCTCCCATCCTTTGCCCTGATGGGAGTTCGCCTGATGTGCACGGACGGTCAGAACCGTGTTCAATAATAATACACCCTGCTTTGCCCATTTTTCCAGATAACCATTGTCAGGGATATAGCAGCCAAGGTCATCCTGTAGTTCTTTATAGATGTTCTGTAAAGATGGTGGAATCTCTTTCTGATCCGGCAGTACGGAAAAACTAAGACCATGTGCCTGATGTTCATTATGGTATGGATCCTGTCCCAAAATCAGCACCTTTACTTCTGAAAGCGGTGTCAAGTGCAAGGCATTAAAGATATCATCTGCCGGTGGATATACCACATGGGTGCTGTATTCTTTTTTTACAAAATCATATAAATCTCTGTAATATGGCTTTTTAAACTCGGCAGATACACTGTCCAGCCAGTCATTGGTAATCATTGCCATAGTTTTATCTCCTTACTGATACCCCGCGACCTGCAAGATAATTCTTAAGGTCCATAATTTCAAGTTCTTTATAATGGAATAATGATGCTGCTAGTGCTGCATCTGCTTTACCTTCTGTCAAAGCTTCATAGAAATGCTCTTTCGTTCCGGCTCCACCGGAAGCAATGACCGGAATAGATACATTTTCTGCAATCTGTCTGGTCAGTTCCAAATCGTAACCGGCTTTCGTGCCATCACAGTCCATACTGGTCAAAAGAATTTCTCCGGCTCCAAGCTTCTCGACTTTCATTGCCCATTCTACCGCATCAATACCTACATCAATTCTTCCGCCATTTTTATAAATGTTCCAGCCGCTGCCATCTTCTCTTCTTCTCGCATCAATAGCAACAACCACACACTGACTTCCGAATTTGTCTGCCGCATCACTGATTAACTGTGGTGTATTAATTGCAGAAGAATTAATGGAAATCTTGTCCGCACCTTCCCTAAGCAGCACTTTAAAATCTTCTACACAGCGGATTCCTCCGCCTACGGTAAATGGAATAAATACATTTTCCGCTACACGTCTTACCATATCTACTACTGTATTACGGTTATCCGAAGATGCTGTAATATCTAGAAATACCACTTCATCTGCTCCGGCTTTATCATATGCTGCCGCAATTTCCACTGGGTCACCGGCATCTCTTAAATTCACAAAGTTCACACCTTTTACAACTCTTCCATCATTGACATCCAGACATGGAATAATTCTCTTGGTAAACATTATTTCACACCTCCCTGTAATGACGCAAAGTTCTTAAGTATCTTCAGTCCAACGGAGCTGCTCTTCTCCGGGTGGAACTGGCAGGCAAAGATGTTGTCCTGCTCCACAGATGCATGAATAGTGACTCCATATTCCGTAGTTGCTTTTACAATTTCTTCATGCTTTGCCTGTAAATAATAAGAATGCACGAAATATACATAGGCATCCATCGGCACATTCTGAAACAGTCTTCCATTATTCTGTAAATGCAGGGAATTCCAACCGATATGCGGAATTTTCAGCCCATAAGTATCCGGGATTCGCACAATTTTTCCCTCTAAAAGCCCAAGTCCCTCTACTCCTTCTGACTCTTCGCTTCCTTCAAACATTAACTGAAGTCCGAGGCAGATTCCAAGGAATGGCACTTTTCTTTCACAGACTTCATGGATGACCTTGTCCAGTTCATAGCGTTTCAGATTATCCATTGCCACACCAAAAGAACCAACGCCCGGTAAAATCACCTTATCTGCCTGTTCAATGGTATGAAAATCTCTTGTAATTACGCTTTCCTCACCCAGATATGCTAATGCTTTTTCCACACTCTTTAAGTTTCCTGCATCATAGTCAATAATTGCTATCATAATGTTCTCCTATTCCAGTCCTGCTGCTGCAAGTATCCCCTGAATTGCCTTTGTATAATCTGTTCTCTTTGTCATCGCATGCAATTCTGCTGCCTTTTCCTCCGATACACCAAAATGGTCTGATAACTGCTGCAAAATCTGATTCTTCAGTCCTGCCATTTCGTCTGTTATCTCATATTCCTGAGCCAGGTCTGCGCCATCTACGCATCTGCCATATCCACGAATCAGTGCGTCTAAAGCCATCTCGTTTTCATTGATTCCGCTTAAGCTCTCATAAGACTGATATTCTCTCTGTATGGAAGCCAGCACCTGTGCCTTCTTATAGAAATTCTCGTCTTTTCCCTTTACAGAAGAACCAGCTATGGTCTGGAATGCTGTTACATAGGAGCCGCTTGCAAAATCATCCTTTGCCTGCTGCATGTCCTGTCCATACTGCAAATTGGAGCTTCCCAGCAAAATCAAAATAAGAATGGAAAGTGCCATAATAAAAATCAGAATAACCGGCTTCTTTGGAAGAGGCGGCGTACGGTCTATTTCTTTTGGAGGCTTCTCTTTCTTTACCTTTGGTGCCTTCTCCTTCTTCGCCTTTTCCTTCTTTTCTTTTTTCTCTTTCTTGCCCTTCTTACCGGCTCCCTCGTCTGCATCCATCTCTTTTAAGATTTCTCTATTTTCGAATGAAATGCTGCCAAGGCTGTCATCTTCTGCAATCTTTGTATCATCCTCTTCTTCATCCGGTCCAAATAAAGCGGACATAATTTTACTGAAGAATCCCTGTTTTTTTCTCTTTTCCTTTGCTTCCTTTAAATCCTTTAATTCTTCGATACTTCCAAGGCGTTCAAATTCATCCTGGACCTCACTGTCCTCATCTTCTGAATGCTCTAATTCTTCTCCATTTTCATCTGCTTTCAGCAAATCGCCGATATCGGATAAGTCAGCATCTCCGGATAACATATCCATAAGATTAATGGCATCATCATCTTCTGAAAGAAGCGGTTCCTCTTCCTCAGATTCTGTCTTTGATGCTTCCGGTATCTCCGCCGCCGAATCTTCATCCAGCGTATCAAAGAAGCCCAGCGTCTCTTCTTCCCCGGAAGCATCATCTTCCGGTGTTTTCGACGTATCCGGGTGTTCTTCCTCTCCGGAATCTCCAACCTTCTTCCGGACCGCATCCATGATATCATTCACATCTTCCATCATATCTGATGCTGCAGACCCATCTGTTGCCATATCTGTGGTTCCTGATGAGATTGACTCCGAAGCTTTCTCGACATCGGATGTCTTGTCTTCATTGACATCAATATCTGCCTGATTTGATGCCTCTTCGTCTAATTCCATTTCGAATTCCTGCAGGAAATCATCTGCTGCTCCTGTTGCCAGCTCCTGTTCAAATTCACGCTGGAATCCTGTGCCGGAGTAGTCCTCGTGCTTCTTTTCCACCGGCTTTTTCTCCCGTTCTCTTGGCTTTGCAGCTTCTTCATTCATTGATTGAATCAGATTCTCGATATCCTTCTTATTATTTCTTCTGTTAGCATCTGAAACTGAATTCAGCAAATCGTCCAGATAATCTTCACTCTTACTCAAATTTATACCTCCATGTATCCAAGTTGCCTGTATATCTGCTTACAGGGTCTGCCACAACATCTCCCAGCAGATGCCGGACAGCGTAAAGGAAAGGGATGTGATGTAACATCACACCCCTTTGTCTGCGTTCTTTCCTTACTTTCCAGTCTGGTCAATCAGTCTGTCGATAGCCTGTACCAGACTTCCAATCTCCGGTTTAGTCAATTGGGCGTCTGCTCCGAGTGATTCACCTTTTCTTCTCATTTCATCATTTACCAGGGAAGAGAAAATGATTACCGGAATATCATGCATGTTATCGTTCTCTTTTACCAGTTTTGTTAACCGGTGTCCGTCCATCAATGGCATCTCGATATCTGTAATAATACAATGTACTTTATCTTTTACATTGCCGGCTTTCTCATAAGCACAAAGCTTGTCCCATGCTTCCTGTCCGTTCGTATTGACATTCAGGTTGGTATAACCTGCTTTCTTCAGACAATCTGTAATCAATTTACTTAATAATGGGGAATCCTCTGCGATCATAATCGGGGAATCATTACGGTTACGATTTTCCAGATGCTCTACATCAGATACCTTAAGTCCTGTTTCCGGGCTGATATCAGAAATAATTTTTTCAAAGTCAAGAATAACAATCAACTGTCCATCCAGTTTAATGACTCCGGTTGATACACCCTTGTCCTGGACATTAATTGTTGCATCCGGTTTGATAATCTCTGACCAGGAGACACGATGAATTCCAATAACCTGATCTACATGGAATGCAATATTTAATTTATTAAAGTTTGTGATAATAAACAAACCTTTTCCTTCTTCATCCTGCATACCAAGGCATCTTCTCAGGCTGATTACCGTCAGCATGGTATCTCGTGGCATAAAGATTCCTTCCACACTCGGATGTGCATTTGGTACCGGGGTTACCGGCTGATAGGATAAAATCTCACGAATCTTCGCTACGTTAATTCCGTAATGATTATCCCCTAAAGTAAACTCCAGCACTTCCAGTTCGTTCGTACCATTTTCTAACAGAATATTTGTCTCCATTTATGTTTTCCTCCCAAGGTCATTTCTTAGAATATTTCTATTTCGAATTATAACATAATATCACATAAAAATGCACCGTTTTTTTACAATTCTCTAGATATTTTTACCATTTTATAGATTACAGGTCTTATGTACCGTGTTTTCGACTACTTCCAGAGAGATTTTACTCAAATCTTCCGGTGTACTTTCCGGCACCTCAAAGAGTAAAACCGTATCTGTACCACTTCCTGCTTCAATAGTTCCCTGATATGTTCCAAAGTCATTTAACAGAATTGTGACCTGTGCAACAGCTTCCACGCTGTCATTTAACGTCACGCGGAATGACACCTTGCGGCTTAACATATCACAAGCTACTGCTTCCGTTCCAGCATTCTCTAAATGAAAATGTAAAACCAGGTATTTATTTCCGGCATCCGGCTCTACCATATAGGATGAATTCTGCTGATAAACTGTTGCAAATTCCGCACCGGTGTACTGCGTATCAATACCCGGTATTGCTACTGCATCGTTTAAGGACACACTGTTGTCCGATGCCGCATTCTCCGGAGTTCCTGTTGCATCTCCACCTTCTGATGACATCTGCTCAGTGGAATCCGGCTGTTCCACAGCCTCGGTATCTGCAGTCTCTGTTGTCTCTTCACTCTTCGATAGTCTTACAATTCCATCCTGCCGCTTTATATTATACTTTGATACTACATGTGCTGCATAATCTACAATTGTCTGTTCTTCCTGCTCCGTTAATTCAATCGGCTGCTCTCCGCATCCACCTAATAATAACGCAGCCAACAGCACACATGCCGTTGTTTTTATCTTTCTGTCCCTCATAGGCACTCCTTAACTTATCAATCTATTCCTATGTTAGCATTTTTCCGGCTTTCAGGCAATAGTTATTTCACATTCTTCCTCGTTATCATCGCAATTGCTGGTGTCTAATTCTATCCAGAATTCCACACCATCCTCATGGTTAATGACTCCGCACTGCTGATGCATGGAATCCATAATTGCTTTTACAATGGACAGACCAATTCCGCTGCCTCCATAAGCTCTGGTTCTTGCTTTATCTACCTTATAGAATTTAATCCAGATATTATCAATGTCTTCTTCCGGAATCGGCTTTCCTGTATTAAACACGCTGACTCTTACTACATCCTGCTTACATTTATAAGAAATTTTAATCCGGTTTTCACCTTCCAAATGGTTGATTGCATTGCTCAGATAATTGGTTATAACTTCTTCTATCTTAAATTCATCCGCCCATACAAAAAGCGGCTGCTCGTCAAATTCCAGAATAGCTCCCTTCTGTTCTAAGATAATGGCATTACTGGCAGTTACTCCACGTATCAGTTCGGTGATATCAAACCGTTCCATCACAATAGCATCATTCCCAAATTCCAGCTGATTCAAAGTAAGAAGTTTCTTTACCATGCGGTTCATCTTCTCTGCTTCATCTGTAATGACCTCACAATAGAAATTTCTGCTCTCCGGATCGTCCTGCACACATTCCTGTAAGCCTTCTGCATAACCCTGAATCAGTGCCAGCGGTGTCTTTAACTCATGTGAAACATTTGACAGGAAATCTTTTCTCATCTCGTCAATCTGTTCCTTCTTTTCGATATCTATCTTCAATTCATTATTGGCACTCTTTAATTCCGATATGGTCCGCTCTAAGATTTCCGATAGCTGATTCATATGCTCGCCCAACTGTTCAATCTCATTATCTCCCTTGACCTCATACTTCGCATCAAAGTCGAATTCTGCCATTTTCTTGGATATATCTGTAAGCCGCAGAATTGGGTTAGTAATACGGCGGGTAACAAAAAAAATGATAATACCACTCACTATTACCGCAACAACTCCTACATCCATCAGCAGACGATTAGACACCTGCGCACTTTCCTTGATACTTTCCAACGGAGTTCTCGCCAGCAAAAGATTACCATCTGCCAGGGTTCCCCAGAGAATCAGATAATCCGACTCCAGTCTGGTATCCTCTTTTTCTCCCATGACATAATTGTCGGTTGCTTTCAGTACTTTCATATTAAGATGCATATCATCATTCTGCACACTTGCCATGATAATTTCCATAAACTGCATCCTGAGATTTTCCACACCATTGGTAGAAGAACGCACTACTGTACCATCGGATGTAATAATTAAAATCGTCAGGTTACCATTGGAACAGATTTTTTCAAAATCTATATCATAATCTGATGTATTTAAGATTCCCTGTTCACTGGCCGCATTTATCTGCTGAAACCCATTTTCCAGCACTTCCTGTTTATAGCGGGTATAATAGCCTTCCAGCAGGGTAACATTAAGAAGCCAGCACAGTAATACCGTGCCGGCCACTAATCCAACGATAGTCAATGTAATCTGCGTTGTAATGGAATGCTGTTTTTTCTTATTCTTTGCCATATATCTTCCACCTTATCACATTCTATTGCGGTGCATCAATGTCCAGCTTATAGCCCATACCCCAGATTGTCTTGATATAATCCCCTTTTTCGCCCATCTTGCTGCGCAGCTTTTTCACATGGGTATCGATGGTTCTGGCATCACCGAAATAATCATAATTCCATACATGATTCAGAATTTTCTCACGGGATAAAGCAATTCCCTTATTCTCCATGAAATATGCCAGAAGCTCAAATTCTTTATAGCTCAAATCAATATTTTTGCCGTCAATTGTTACCATGTGGGCAGCCTTGTCCATTACAATGCCACCTACTTCCAGCACATCATCTTCCGTATAATTGCCGGTTCTCCGCAAAATTGCCTCTACCCTTGCCACCAGGATCTTCGGGCTGAATGGTTTACTGATATATTCATCCACACCAAGTTCAAATCCCAAAAGCTCATCACTTTCTTCACTCTTGGCTGTCAGCATGATAATCGGTGTCTTGGAACTTTCCCTGATTTCCCGGCATACATCCCAGCCGTTCATCTTCGGCATCATAACATCCAGAATAATCAATGCAATATCTTTATTTTTATAAAATACATCTAAGGCTTCTTCTCCGTCTCCTGCCTCTAACACTTCAAAGTTCTGTTTTACTAGGAAATCCCGCACCAGCTTACGCATACGGCTTTCATCGTCTACCACCAGAATTTTACGTTTTTCCATATTTGCTTCCCTCTTCTTTTTTCTATAGTTTAACGGATAAATATGTCAAATTTGTGTTCTTCTGCGATTTAATTCTGCTTTTCCAAAGCATCCAGTGCCGCTTCTCTTTCATCCAGTTCCTGTTCCCACTCTTCATATTTATTAATGATTTTCGTCTCATAATTTAAGATTGTGGTACTGCCACTGGTAAGGCTGATGGCAAACATGGCAATAATAATGATAACCAGCACAATATTCACAGAAAGTAAGATGCGGCAGCGCTTCTGTAATTTCGTTTCCTGTTTTTCCTCTGAATTTTTATCAGCATTTTCATTCTGGTGCTCACCAGATTTTTCTTTGCCAGCTACATGGTCAAGGTCTAAGCCCATATCTTTCACCGGAATACCTGGTATTTCGGATGCATCCACCCCGGGCAGTCCTTTCAGATAATCCTGCAGTTCTTTTAGATAGGCATATCCTATCGGTGTATGGAACAATTCCTGAGCCATGATTCTCTGGTAGATTTCCTGTACCATCTGTGGATTATCCATATTCATATTATCATGTATGTACTGGATTCCTTCCACTTCCTTTTTTGCCAATTTTGCCTGATCTTCATTTTCAAATACGAATCCACTTACTTCCCAGACTTTGCCATCTAATTCTTTTTGTTCCATATTTCCTCCTGCAATTTACAATCCCAGAAAAGTCTTTTTATAAAATGGTGCAACCTCACCAATCAGCTCCATTGCCTTTTCGTCTGCTTCATGCATATCAAGACGCATATAGCCAAGGGACGGCTTTACAGCTTCAGCAATTCCTTCAAAGACGCTCTTTCTCTCACCCTTAAACTCTACAACCAGCAAATAACTAATGTCATCCTTACGTTCAATCTTCGTTACCAGATATGCTTTCTTAATATTCTTCTGTTTCTTCATATATTCACTGAGTATCTGTTTCAGTTCATCCGCCTCCGCAATTGGCTCACCAACAAATACACCCGTTTTCTTTTCAACAAGATTGCCAGATGCCATCTCAGCTTCCTGCCTCTTATAGCGTTTGAAATAACCTATAATAATTTTCTTCCGGTTCTCTTCTACCCGAAGTTCCATACTGCCCGGATTGATTACAAAATCTCGCTCTCCTGCAATCTTCATCAGCTGGTCAAAACTGACTTTCTGTCCCTTCCATTCCTTTACATTATAAATCTTCTGGAAACTCTGCCAGTCTGTATACACCGGCATCCACTGTGCTCCATTGCTATCCTGTAACAATGCAAACTGAAGGGCTGTTCCCTTTTTTCCGTCTGCATCCTTTTCCTCCTTCGGGTCCTCTACCACTTTTACCGGACATAAGAATTCCCCACGGACTACCTCTTTTAACATACGGTCACATAAGAACTGCTCCGCACGTTTCCACTGTTCATCTTTCTTTTCTTCAAATAAAATCTGTCTGTGTCTTGCCATTGCAAGAATCAGAGCCGGATTTACGACCGGAATCTGTGCTTTGGAAAGCTCGGAAAAATCCGGTGGTGGAAGCAAGTCATCTCTTTTTAATCTGCAGGAATAGCTTCCCACATCCAGTATCAGATCTTCCATACCCCACCAGTGGAGGTTTGCCCAGAAGAACATCTGCTTGTCTCCTCTGATTCCTTTTAATTCCAGTTCTACATTCTGCTCTTTATAATGTTCTATTGCCTTTTGGGCAAATTCTTTCGTTGAAAAGATTAATACACTTCCATCCCCCATAACACGCGGGTAACCGGTATGCTTGTCCCATGCGCAGTAAAGCTCTTTGCATCCCTTTATTTTATCTGCCAGAATCTTGTTAAACACTTCTATCTTCTTTAAAAAGTTATCTGCCACAAAGGTTTTCTTCTTATGATGTACTTCTGCAGAACGAATCAGAAATTCCAGTTCCTCTAAAGTAAGCTTTGCAAGCTCCTGTTCATCCGGCATTTCATAATTCAAAAGATGGGTCTCTAATAATTCTTCTTTACGCTCTTTACTAATTTCCATGTTCTTCTCCTATATCTTTCCTTAAAACAATCACGTTATTTCTATTTTAATATAAAAATGCTATAAAGTAAAATAGAATCCTTCCGGATTCTACTTTATCTTTCACGCAGTTTACATCAGTTCTTCAATGACTCCTGTTTCATTGTATTTTCTGCAGTCAATGACACGCTGATTGGAAGAACCTTTGAATTTTAATGTAATATCATATAGCTCTGCCACATAAGGGCCATCCACCAGCACATCGATTAAGGATAATAATTCTTTCGTATCCTCGGTATATCTTCTTCCCTCCGGTACCAAATCCTTATCCAGTACATATCCGGTATATGCCCATATGTCTTTTTCCGGATGTTCCGTCCGCACCCGCTTGATAAATGGAAGCAGTGCATGCTGGTTTTCCGGTTCAAAAGGGTCTCCTCCCAAAAGAGTCAGTCCCTTGATATAGGGAGATTCCAAAGATGCAAGAATTTCATCTTCTACTTCTTTTGTAAATTCCTCTCCATTTTTAAAGTCCCATGTTTCCGGCTGAAAACACTCTTTACAGTGGTTCCGGCAGCCGGATACAAACAGCACCGTTCTTACACCGGTGCCGTTCGCAATATCATTATATTTAATCGCTGAATAATGCATTTTCTTTTCACTTTCTTTTTATAAGTGAAGTACACGCTCCTTGATTTCCTGGGTTCTTCCCTGATTCCAGAACTGGGAACCAATATAACCACAGGTACGTCTTGCCACGTTCATCTTATCCTGGTCACGGTTGTGGCAATGCGGGCACTCCCATACTAATTTTCCATCATCATCTTTTACAATCTGAATCTCACCATCATAGCCACATACCTGGCAGTAATCACTCTTGGTATTTAACTCTGCATACATGATATTCTCATAGATGAATTTCATTACAGATAAAACAGCCTCCAGATTATCCTGCATGTTCGGAACTTCCACATAGCTGATTGCTCCACCCGGTGAAAGTGCCTGGAACTGGGATTCGAATTTCAGTTTGGTAAATGCATCGATATTTTCGGTTACATGCACATGATAGCTGTTGGTAATGTAATTCTTATCGGTAACACCCGGAATAACTCCGAAACGTTTCTGTAAACATTTTGCAAATTTATAGGTGGTAGACTCAAGCGGTGTTCCATATACGGAGAAATCAATATTTTCTTTCTCTTTCCACTCCTTGCAGGCATCATTTAACCGTTGCATTACCTTTAAGGCAAATGGTGTTGCTGCCGGGTCGGTATGTGGTTTTCCAGTCATATATCTGGTACATTCGCAAAGTCCTGCATAACCCAGTGAAATAGTAGAATATCCACCATATAAAAGCTTGTCTATGGTCTCGCCTTTTTTCAGACGGGCAAGTGCTCCGTACTGCCAGAGAATCGGTGCCACATCAGAAGGTGTTCCCTTCAGGCGGTTATGACGCGCCATCAATGCACGGTAGCAAAGGTCCAAACGCTCATCAAATAGCTTCCAGAATTTTTCAAAATCTCCGCCGGAAGAGCATGCCAGATCTACCAGATTCAAGGTTACCACGCCTTGATTGAAACGACCGTAGAACTTTGGCTTGCCATCTTCATCATGATATACGGTAAGGAAGGAACGGCAGCCCATACAGGTATAGCAGTTGCCATCTTTTAATTCCTTCATTTTCTTCTCAGAAATATAATCCGGAACCATACGCTTTGCAGTACATTTTGCTGCTTTCTTGGTCAGATAATAGTATTCCGAATCCTCATGGATATTATCCTCTTCCAATACATAAATCAACTTTGGAAATGCCGGTGTAATCCATACGCCATCCTCATTCTTAACACCCTGATAACGCTGGTCTAGCACTTCCTCTATAATCATGGCAAGGTCTTTTTTCTCCTGCTCATTCTTTGCTTCGTTCAGATACATGAACACGGTTACGAATGGGGACTGTCCGTTGGTAGTCATCAGGGTTACTACCTGATACTGGATAACCTGTACGCCCCGCTCGATTTCCGCATGAAGTCTTCTTTCCACAATGCTGTTAATCTTCTCTTCGCTCAGCTCCACATCGCTCTCTTTTAATGTCTGCACCAGCTCTGCATGAATTTTCTCGCGGCTGATCTGGACAAATGGTACTAAATGTGCCAGTGAAATACTCTGTCCGCCATACTGGGAGCTTGCCACCTGAGCAATAATCTGGGTTGCAATATTACACGCTGTAGAGAAAGAATGTGGCTTGTCAATTCTGGTTCCGCTGATAACGGTTCCGTTCTGTAACATATCCTCTAAATTTACCAGATCACAGTTATGCATATGCTGTGCAAAATAATCTGCATCATGGAAATGGATAATTCCCTGTTCATGTGCCGCTACAATATCCTCCGGGAGAAGGAATCTTCTGGTAATATCCTTACTCACCTCACCAGCCATATAGTCACGCTGCACGCTGTTTACGGTTGAATCCTTATTGGAATTCTCCTGTTTTACTTCTTCATTATTACATTCAATCAGACTTAAAATCTGTTCATCCGTAGAGTTGGATTTACGTACCAGGGCACGTTTATAGCGGTAAGTAATGTATTTCCGGGCAACAGAAAAAGCCCTCTTGTCCATTAACTGATCCTCCACTAAGTCCTGAATATCTTCTACATTCAGGGCATGGTTGGCATCCTTACAGGAATCCTCTATATATTGTGCAATCTCCTTAATCTGGTCTGCAGTCAATCGTTCCGCTTCCACCACCTCATGGTTCGCTTTATTGATTGCAATAATAATTTTTGAAATGTCAAAAACAGCCTCTGCGCCGCTTCTTTTAATGATTTTCATTGAAATCCTCTCCCATAAAAAAATAGTCTATTCGCATAAAATCGGCACAAAACTGTACTAGATTTTGTGTCGAATCTCTTCAACGCATATACAGTATACCATATCTTGTGTTTTACGCAAGGGGAATATACAAGATTCATGAAATTTTTTCAGAAAAAATTTTTTAGAATTTAACGCTTTTTTCATAATCTGGACAATTATTTTTCACAAAATCCGGGTATACTACAAATATCAATAGAGAACAGGTTCATCCCCCAATGTCTTGTCTCTCTATTTGATAAAACTTTTTTCATAAATTTTCATAACTCCCCTTTGTACCCCCGCAGTGCTGTGGGGGTATTACCTTTGTAAAACCATTTTTCAGACTGTAAAAACCCCGTCTCAAATATCAATGCGATATCGAAACGGGGCTTACTTCATTTTTAATCTATTTTTTAGAAATCTACTTCTGTGTCATAGTAACAGCATTTCAGCAGTTTTTCCATTTCTTCCTGACTTGGCTGTCTTGGGTTGGAGCCGGTGCAGGCATCCAAAATTGCATTGGCTGCAATCTCAGGCAGTCTCTCTAAGAATACTTCTTCCGGTACAAAGCCCTGCTCAGCCGGATAGCTGTCCGGTCCGTAGTTCTTAATACAGTGCGGAATATTCAAGTCATCATTCATCTTACGCAGGTACTGGATTAAAAGTGCGACTTTCTCGTCCAGTGTCTCTCCGCCAAGCTTCATAAAATCTGCAATCACGCCATAACGTTTCTTTGCAGTCTCATCCTTTGCATTAAATGCAATAACCTTCGGCAGATACATGGCATTAGCTGCGCCATGAATAATATGTGCACCGTAGTCGGCAAATGCGGCACCGGTCTTATGTGCCATAGAATGTACGATTCCAAGCAGTGCATTGGAAAATGCCATTCCAGCCAGACACTGGGCATTGTGCATGGCATCACGTTTTGCCATATCTCCGTTATAGGAATCAATCAGATCATGCTGAATCATCTCAATGGCATGGAGTGCCAGCGGGTCTGTAAAATCACTGTTTGCAGTTGAAACATACGCTTCGATTGCATGTGTCATCGCATCCATTCCGGTGTGGGCTACCAGTTTCTGCGGCATGGTCTCTGCCAGTTCCGGGTCAACGATTGCTACGTCCGGTGTAATCTCAAAATCCGCAATCGGATATTTGATTCCCTTCTCATAATCCGTAATAATAGAAAATGCAGTTACTTCTGTTGCTGTTCCTGAGGTAGAAGAAATTGCACAGAAATGTGCTTTCTTTCTTAATTTCGGAATTCCAAATACCTTACACATGTCTTCAAAGGTAATATCCGGATATTCATATTTAATCCACATTGCTTTTGCAGCATCAATTGGTGAACCACCACCGATTGCTACAATCCAGTCCGGCTTGAACTTCTCCATAGCGGCAGCACCCTTCATCACGGTCTCAACAGATGGATCCGGTTCAATTCCTTCAAACAGTTCCACTTCCATACCTGCTTCTTTCAGATATGCCTCTGCTTTATCCAGGAAACCAAACCGTTTCATGGAGCCTCCACCAACACAGATCATTGCGCGCCTTCCTTCAAAGTTCTTCAGTGCCTCCAATGCACCTTTGCCGTGATATAAATCTCTTGGTAATGTAAATCTCTGCATTCGTAATACCTCCTTGATAATCATTGTATGTTTACTGATATATTTTTATCATAACATAATAATATACAAAAGGTAACTGGATTTTTCTTGTTTTTTGTGAAATTTTTATAAAATTTGGTTATATTTTCCTCTTACTCTGTTATTTCAGCAGCAGCCGCATCCTGCACCAGCGGATTCGTATCCCGGGTGGTATCTGCTGCCGTCTTTCCTGTCCGGTTACTTACTGCCTTGCTGATTTCTTTTACCTCATCTGTCGTTTCATAATCCTCTACATCAAATAAATAGCGGTGCAATAAATCTACATTGGTCTCCAAATCCGTTGGTACAACTACTGCTCCGATGGATTTTTCCATCATCTTGGTGTCTAACTGGAATGGCCAGCCCTGGGTATCTGCAAGCTCATACTCTTTGACATGGGCTGCAAGTCCCAATATTTCTGTGGTAGAAAGGCTGGTAGAAATGTCCGGAAACAGCTTGTCTACCAAATCATTTAAAGTAAGGATGTCTGCCTGCTTTGCTTTTTCTACAATCTTTCCTACTACGATACGCTGGCGCTCGGTTCGGCGGAAATCGTCTCCGCCGCTCATTCGGTCACGGCAATAGGCAAGTGCCTGTATTCCATTGACCTGCTGCACGCCCGGTCCGGAAACCGGCTTGCCATGGGTTCCCATGACTTCATTCATTTCATCAATCCAGATGTGCATATTGCTGGCTTCTTCCTTGGTAATATCCAACTCTATTCCACCTAATGCATCCACAACTTCCATTACTGCATTGAAGTCTACGGATACATATTCGGTAATATTCAAATCCAGATTCTTATTTAATGCCGCTACTGCACCGGTCGGTCCTCCCTTGGCATAAGCTGCATTCAGTTTCCGCAGGCTGTCTTTATCATCTACTGCCAGAAAGGAATCCCGGTATACGGATACAAGCTTCACTTCCTTGGTATCATCATTGATACTGGCAATCATGATACAGTCGCTGTTTCCGCTCTCATAATTTCCACTGTTCCGGTTGTCAATTCCAAAGATAGCTATATTGGTATAATTATCTAACACTTCCTGGGTCTCGCTGTCTATATTAATATTCAGCTTCTTCGCGTCTAAGGAACCGGTATTATTGATTTTATTCAGCTTACTCATTACATAAAATACTACCAGCAAAATGAGTATCACTAATACTTCTACAATAAAAAGTATCAGTTTTCTCTTTCTTCTCTGCTTTTTTCCAACCTTCTTTTTCGGACCTGTCTTCGCCTTCTGCTTTTCCATGCCCATAGTTCCTCCTTACTTTGATATACTTATACTCCTTAATCCGGACTGTTTTTCCACAGCCCATTAATTCAAATATATCTTACTGGAATTGGTTGGTCAATGTCTCACAGACAACCTTAAGAATCGGTTCCATAAATTTAACGAAATCTTAAGTTTTCGTATTAATCAAAAGCAGAACTCTTTCCATTATACCAATGATCCCACATGGCATCATTTACCACAACATACTGTCCGTTATAAATTGCAATGGCATGGGTACCGCCATCCAGTGTACAGCCAATAATAAGGAGTTCATCCTCATAGCCATCTACATCATAGGTAACTTCTTTGATAATCTGTGTTTTATCCCAGTCTGCATAAATCGTTCCCTTGACACCGTCAATCCAGCAGGTTGCCTTTACCGGCTCGTCCCAGAATTCAAAATAGTCTTTATCATTACGCACGGAACTTGGAAGCACAGATTCCGGAATATCAGCATATTTTTTACTTCCATTTTCATCCTCTGGTGCATCCGTTGTCTCTGTATCCTCACCCACGCCATCTATTGGCTGGTCTGCATTTACCGGAACTTCTTCTTCTGCCGGAACATTTTCCTGTGCGGTCGCATTTTTATCATTTGATTTATTGTAGCTGATGACACCAACTGTCACTGCACTTGCTATAGATGCCGTTGCCACGATTCCAATTACCGCTTTTCCAGCTGCAGTTGACAAAAATGATATCTTTCTTGCTGTGCCTGCGGCTTTTACCGCTGTTGAGGCTGCAGTTTTTCCTGCACCATATGTACTCTTTGCTATACTTTTTCTACATTCACTTAATAAAAGCTGGGTGGATGGCTCTGCCGCAGATACAACCATTTCCTTTTTCAACAGATACAGCAGTAACGGCATTGGTGCAACACTGTAAAGCTTGTATCCCCTCTTCTGCAGTTCCTCTGCCTTTGTCTTGATATTATTCCTGCCATAACGCAGTCTTGATTTCACTGTAGCTTCCGGGCAGCCCAGCTGTTCTGCAATTTCTTTTGTGGTAAGTCCCTCTAATTCAAAAGCAATTACCACCAGACGCTGCTCGTCAGACAATGCATCGATCAGCTCATGCACCAGCTGTCTGGTCTCTTCTTTCGTATATTCTAATTCCGGCTCATTTTCCCAGACGCTTACTGCCTGATCCATGATTTCTGCATCTTCTTCCTCACCACTTTCCATGCGTAAATCAAGCGGTGTATGATTGCGTTTTTCCAGTTCATTTTTTGCTGTATTTACCACAATCTGTGCTAACCAGGAATCAAATTTTTCCGGTTCTTTTAGTTTATCCAGATTTTTCCACGCCCGTATGTATGCTTCCTGCAAAACATCTTTTGCTGCCTCTTCATCTTTCACATATTTTAAAGCCAGATAATATTTATTATTTTTTGTTGTATCATAAAGAAATTCAAATCCCGTCGAATCTCCATTACATGCTTTTTCAACTGCCTGTGTATATGTCATTTTCTTTTCCTTCTTTCTTCCTTATTTCTTATGTGTTTTTCCTATAACGCCTGGTCTCTTAAAATTTTAACAAAAACAGTGCTTCCACCGCAAGCACATTTCCATCTTCTTTTCTCACCAGTCATGACTGTCAATATACTCATTTAAAGCTGCTTCTGCCTCCGGTCCATAGGCATTGCAGGATAACGTTCCATCGCTGTTTTCACTTTCTTCCAGTGCAAAATTTTCCACTGCATACCAGACACCCTGATATACATATATGGCACAGGCACCTTTTACATAGGAAGATAACATATAGTTATTGTGATGACCAGTTGAGTAAAACCACTGCATGTGGATTCTATATGCGCTTCCCGCAGAATTTAATGCTATGTTTTCTCCATAATTGCCACAGCCATTATGGGAAAAATCTGATACAATTGCCTGTGCTCTCTGGCATGCAAAATTGTATATGTCCTCATCCCAGGTAAGTGCATTGAGGCCTGCTGCTGTTCTCTCTGCATTCACATAAGACCACACCTCTTCGGCTGCACTTCTGTCAAAACCATCCGGATGAACCTCCGGCATATCAATCCATGTTCCTTCATCGACATCATATATCATTCCGTCATGTGGCGGCTTATTTGAATCGGTTGTATCTGCTACTGTTGAATTCTTTTTCTTACCGCTTTTATTTTTATCTGACTGTTTCAATAGCTGTTTCTGCAGCATTTTCTACTATAACTTTTACCCTCTTCTGTGGTGTTTTCTCTGCTACTTTTTCTTTTTCCGTAGTTGGACTTCCCTTTGCTTCTGTCACATTGCTACATCCTGTTAAAGCGATTGTTGCTGCCATCAGGACAGCAAGTGCAATATATCCAGGTTTTCTCATTTTCATCCTAATCTTTCACCTTCCTTTTTGCGATTTGTTCTGTTCATAATCTGTTTGCGAACCGAGCAATCCGTATCCTCGTTCATTTCAAAATTCTGCATGTCCTTATGCATCTGCAGCACAAACCATTTTATTATGTTTTTCATCTGTTCTTCCTCCCTTCTATTAAGTAAGACAGGAGGGATTGGAAAAAAAGATTTAAATTTTTCAAAAAAAATAAGAGCAGTCTGTGAAACCACTCTCATTTCTATAACATTTTATTTTGCACTTCTTTTCGTATAACCGCAGTCGCAATACGGTCCACCCGAAGCGATTGTATATTCCCTGGCAAAATTACTGACACAATCTGCTTCACTCATTGTATAGTCAAGGCGGCACATTGCAGGTATCAGCTTAGTCAGTCCCAGTTCATTCATCAGTGTGCAGATTCCACAAGTTGTAAATCTCGCTTCGTATCCGCTGCCATCCTCATACTCATAAAATTCCATATTCCAGGAATAAGGATTTCTGTCACCTGCTTTGAATTTTGCAATCTCTTTCTTTGCTTCTATATCTGATTCTAAAAATTTTTTCTTTCCTCCTGTCCGGCAAAACCACTGCATAAATCCCGTCATCATGGATTGCTTGTAATATTCCGTTGTAGCTTCAACCTCCGGCAGTTCCGGCATACTTCATATTAATTCGCCCTCCACTTTTCCAGCACCGATGATGATTTCTCACAATCCGGATATTGCGAATACGCTTTCGTATTCTGCAAATATTTCTACTTGTACATTTGTCGAATATACCGACAGAATTCTCATCTAATATTAGCTTTCCTTAACACATTATAAATTAACACTTCTCAGCACAAATTCTCTATCTCTGCAAATCCGAATCTGGAACGTGCTTTATAAATTTTTTCCGATCCCCTCAAGTTCGTTCAAGGAATCCTTGTTTTTTTCAAGTTCATCTCTGGCTGTTGCGTAATATGATTTTTTGAAAAGCATATCCCATGAAAGATATTTTGCCATACAGTCAAACTGCTTATCAATCAGCTCATACTGGATACTGTCTACGGGAGAACCGCCTACAACAATCGTGCCAACTTTTTTATTTTTTAACTGCAATCCACGGCAGTAGCACTTATCAATGATAAGTTTCAATTGTGCTGACATTCCCCACCAATAAACTGGTGTAGCAAAAAGAATCATATCTGCGGCAGCAATTTTATCAATTGTAGGATTTGTATCATCCTTATCGACGCATCCCTTAGAGCATTGACAGACACCACATCCCTTGCATGGTGCAATGTCGAGTTTGTCAGGTTCAATGATTTCAATTTCATTCTTTTCTGATGCTCCTTTTATAAATGCATTGATTGCTGTCAGCGTGTTTCCTTTTCTGGCACTTCCATTAATGATTACAATTTTCATACGTGTATCCTCCAACTTCTAATTGTTTTAATTCTTCTCAGTTCCACCTTCTTGCCCTTCGGACAAGAAGTATCCCCCGCTCAAAGAGCTCGGTCAATTCAAATCTTCTATTGCTTTCAGCCTCTGCTGAAGACTGAAAGTTACCTTCGCTTTACTATTTCTAATAGTTTTCTCACAT
Source organism: Roseburia sp. CLA-AA-H209 (assembly GCF_020687575.1). NCBI lineage: Bacteria > Bacillati > Bacillota > Clostridia > Lachnospirales > Lachnospiraceae > Roseburia > Roseburia sp. CLA-AA-H209. Next base: position 10,154 of record NZ_JAJEQU010000011.1, on the reverse strand, counting down.
AATCATCTGCGTGGTTTATTGAAAACTCTCCATGATACATATTAGGAAGAACTTGTATAAAACTATCCTGCAATTTTTCATGAATGATTTTAGCAGATTTTTTCATTGATTGCTTTTCTTTTTCTCCAACATAAATTTGAACGGTTGCTTCACACTCTCCAATGCCATCTTTTAGTGAATATACTGAGTTTTCCTGTAAAAAGGCAATCATATCACTCTTTCTAATAGCACAAGTATCTTTGTAATATTCATCAAACAAATTCGACTTTATTCGTAGTGATTTGAATTGCAATTTTGAAAACCACTTATACTTTATTAAGCCATAGCAACTTCCAAACGCCGGTTTAATCATAGAATATGTAAATTTTGAAGGTATCACAAGTACACTTTCCACTATTGCATACTTACATATATCTTTGCGTTGAGATAAAATTTCAAGCAAAATCTGCCCTCCAAGCGATAGTCCTCCCATCATTAAAACAGAACCGCCCAATTTGCTATTTACAAATTCTATAATATCCAAAACATTATTCTCTATCGTTGTAAACTGCTTATCACATCCTGCATGACCATCTAATATAGGCAAAACCACATGATAATCTGTTTGAAGTCTTTCAGCAACCTCTTTGTAATTCCACCATGATAAACCGCCTCCGTGTAAGAGGATAATTACATCGCTGCTTTCTTTTCCATATTCTACATAATTCAACCTCTTTCACCTCGCTGTAAACTTCCGATTCTAATGTCTCTATTATACCATAATGATACTATTATAAAAAAGGAAAAAGAGCTCCTTCGAGCTCTTTTGAGTCAGTTCTGCAAACTTGAATTGAGATTTCATATATTCAAAGGGATTTAATAACTGTTATATTTTATTATCAAATATCTCTCAAGCCCTTGAAAACACTAAGTTTGTCGCAGGTGAGCTTTCCCTTATTGTTTCCCTTGTATTATATTGTCCCATGAGTGTTTACGAACTCTGATAAGGGAAAAAACAAGGGAAAGAAAATCTTATAAAACAGTATAACACAAAATAAAAGTGACATGGTGAACTGATTGAAATGCTTCTGATTTTTGCAACAAATGATTGATTGAACGATAAGGAGATTTGATACGATGAGAACGATATTTGCAGAATACAATCCACAACGCAACAGCATTGATGTTTATACTTCTGCTGGCTATATGCTCCGCATTGACTGCTGGGAAGCGGAGAAGAATTTAACAACTACTCCCGGATCTGACTGTGCATTAAACGCACTTGCCATTGATGAACCACTTGAGTATGCAAGATTGTATCTTGATGGAACGATGCAAATGTGGATAGATGCGGAAGATTCCTTTTAGGTATACGCAAGAAACGGCGGCTCTGATTTCTCAAAACCGCCGTTAGGATAATAACTTAAAATAGGCGCGCAAAATCACCTGCCCCAGCCAGCGTTTTTTCTTTCCCCATAGTCGGGGCAGGTTCATGCGCTATGCAATTATTCTTCTTTAGCTTCTATCAAGCCGATATTTTTTGCTCTGCGTTCCACATAGCAGCATATTTTCCGCCTTTCGCAAGCAATTCCTCGTGGGTTCCAGATTCAGCAATCCTGCCATCACCCATTACAAGAATTTGATCAGCGTTTTTGACAATGGAAAGGGTATGAGCAATCATTACCACTGTCTTTTTCTCTTTTAATAGATTAGCGATGGCCTGCTTTACGGCAAGCTCATTTTCAATGTCAAGAGATGCTGTTGCTTCATCCAAGAGCAGGATGGGGCTATTTTTCAGTATAGCGCGGGCTATTGAAATTCGCTGACGCTCACCGCCAGAGAGAAGATTTCCGTTCTCACCAGTCGGCGTATCGTATCCCTTTTCCATCTTACGGATGAAGCTGTCACAGTTAGCCTCCCGGCAAGCATCCTCGATTTCCGTGTCCGTAGCATTAGGGCGGGCGTGTCGGATATTATCCCGGATGGTATCGTCAAAAAGAAATACGTCCTGGTCTACCATAGAAACTTGTTCCAGTACACGCTCTGCGGCAACATGGTTAATGTGTTTACCTCCAATAGAAATTGTCCCGCCCGTTGCTTCATAATATTTTGCAATCAGGTTCAAAATAGTAGATTTGCCAGAGCCAGAGTCTCCGACAATGGCCGTGAGCTTTTGATCTGGCACCGTAAAGGTGGCGTGTTTTAGTACAGGTTCACCGGGAACATACTCAAAATCTACATTGTCAAATGTGATTTCATGGGTAGCTGTGTGAAGCGGCTCCATGCTACCAGTTTCCTCTGGCTCATTCATTACACCCGAGATTTTGTTTTTTGAGATCATCAGGTTCTTATAACTGGTGAGGTCTACAAAAATCGAGTTAGCCAGCTTTGCACAGAACAGGGGCAGCATACAAATCAAAAGGTAGTCCACCGTGTTCAGTGTCCCTGCGACCCAGGGGGCATAGGACAGCAAGATAACCAGCGGGCAGGACAGCCAACTCAAGATACCAAAGCCCGCACCAATAGGAAGCACTTTTGCCTCGTATACAAAGCTAATCCGGCAAAACTCCCGCATGGCGTTGATAACAGTTTTGTTCTTCATACCGCCCACACCATAGGCTCGAAAAGTCTGAATACCAGAAACATACTCAACAATGCTACTGACGTTCTCCGCACAAATATCGTTCTTTTCTTTTCCGTATTTCCGTACCATGCGGAAAGAAAGCCATAGGCTGGGGATTAAAAGAAGGTCGGCTATCAGCAGGATAATTCCAGCCGGAACATAGAGCGTCATAACAAAGACAATCAACATCAATGACAGGGTAAAATTCTTTGCCAAATCTCCGACTTTATGGGTCAGGATTTTTTCGTAGTTGTTTACGTCGCTTGTAATGGTATTGATATAATCGCCAGTGTGCCCCTGCGAAAATCGGGACAGTGGGATGCGCTTTAAATGGTCGCCCATAAAAAGCCGAATATTTTTGCTGACCTCTGCACCGCCAATCTGCGCTTTGGTATAACCGTAGCTGTAAATCAGGATACGAAGAAGAAAAACCACTGCAATTATACTGGTCAGAGCCAGAACACGGTTCATGTCAAATTGGCCCGACCACAAAAACTGCATAACAGAGTAAAGCAGCATAAACAGGCTGCCGGAAAGAAGTCCTTCCAGAACGGTTCCGCCGACACCAATATAGAAATTGTGGTTCTTTTTCAATACATCATGCTCATTCATGCTGCTCGCCTCCCTCCAACTGATAAGTGATATTCCGGGCTGTTTCGTAGTCTTTCCACGCATTTCGATAGTAGGCGTTGTTCTTCCGAACTTCCTCATGGGTGCCAACGCTGGTAATTGTATGATTTTCCACCACAGCCACCCGGTTGCACATTTTCAAAGCACTCAAACGGTGTGCTACTACAATGACTGTTTTGCCTTTGCACAGATTTTGAATAGCTTTATCAATCTCCATCTGATTTTCCGGGTCAGAGGCACTTGTGGCCTCGTCCAAAATTAAGATAGGTGCATTTTTCAGAATTGCACGGGCAATCGCAATCCGCTGTTTTTCTCCGCCAGAAAAGCGTGAGCCGAAACTGCCCACTTTTGTGTCATATCCATCCGGCAGGGACATGATAAAGTCATCAATCTGTGCCTCTTTTGCAGCAGCCCGCACTTCTTCCAGAGTAGCGTTACTACCCATGCGGATATTTTCCAGCACACTGTCACGGGTGAGGAAAGTCTTTTGAAATACGATGGCTATATTTTTCAGAATGGTATCGTAGTCAAGCTCCTTGACATTTTTGCCGCCAATCAGCACTTCGCCTTCCTGCACATCATAGAACCGGGAAATCAGTTCAATCACAGTGCTTTTACCGGCACCAGATCTGCCCACAAGAGCCATGCGCTCGCCATCACTGATTTTGAGATTGACACCATGCAGCACATCGGTTTTTCCGTTATAAGAAAATCGAACATTCCGAAGCTCAATATCATGGTTTTTGGGGAAATCTGTTCCACCCTCATAAATCGGAATATCCAGTATCTCTTTGGTTTTGGTGATAGCGTTTAGTACATTTGCAAAGTTTGTTCCCAATTCCTGCAAAGGCCGGATTTCGGTTAAATACATAGAACCGACATACAAAAATAGCAAGAGCGTACTGGCTGCCAGTGAACCTTTCAGAAAAAACATCCCGCCTATCGGAACCATCAGCAACATTCCACATTCAATGATAACGACAAACGCTGCATACGGAGGCCCCATACGCCGGGAAGTCTCATTCCACATGGCGTTTTCCTCCTGGATTGCGCCAGATAATTTCTGAAATGACTTACTCCCCATGTTATAGGCTTTAATCAGTTTCATTCCGCTGATGTATTCAATCATAACGGAGTTCAGTGCAGTAATAGATTGGTTGGCTCGTTCCATCAGGTCATCTGTATTGCGGAACATTATCCCCATTACTACCACGGCCAGAACCAGAGGAACAAGGGAAATCAACGCCAATGGAATATTAACGGTCATCAAATAAATAAAGATGACTACCGGCCCAACCATATAGCATACAAGATCGGGAAGATTATGTGCCAGAAATAGCTCCAGCTTTTCAATATCTTCATTCAGAACTGTTTTTATATCTCCTGTGCGCCGTTCATTCAAGGCACCCAAAGGAGCTCTGGCCATGTGTTCCGCCACCATACAGCGTACTTTGAACAGTGCGCCGTAGGCACCTTTATGAGCCGCCACGCCAGAACATCCGAACAGGACAAAACGCAGGGTAACAGCGGCGGAAATCATTGCAACAGTCTGCACCACAAGTTCTTTTGTGCAGGCATTGTTAAATGTGGCATCCATCAACCTGTAAATCCCAATGTATGGGACAATAATACACAGCCCGCTGCACATGGACAGCAGGATTGCCAGAAACAACCAAAATTTTTGTTCTCCGGCCCAATGGAGCAGCAATGCCACACTGTTTTCTTTTTTCTGCTTCATAGACTACATCTCCTTTCCATCTGAAACAGAGAATAGCTCTCTCAATTTCGGGAGAGCTTCCATTGTAACTGATACGTCATCGGGCATTTCGCCTTCGTCAAAATGCAAGACACGAGAACAGGTACGGCAGACAAACTCAAAATCATGAGTGACAATGAAAATGACTTTTCCCATATCGGATAATCGTCGAATCAGTCCCGCCACCTGCGTCATACTGTCAAAGTCAAGACCGCTGGTCGGTTCATCGAATACCAGCAGATCTTTCCCACAAATCATGCTGACAGCTACAGCTACTCGTTGCTTTTGACCGCCAGAAAGCGTGTTTGGATGGCGCTCCCGATATGGGGTAAGGCCTAATTCCTCCAAAGTTGCATTTACCAGTGTTTGATCTGGATTGCATATACCAAAGGAGCACTCTGCCTCCACGCTGTCAGCGAAAAGTTCATAATTCACATCCTGCATAACCATGTAAGAGCGTTTCAGCCTTTCCTTACGCTCAATCGGCTCGCTTTCCCACAAAAATTGTCCATCGCAGTCTTTGTGAAGCCCACAGAGAGCGCGGGAAAATGTAGTCTTTCCAGCTCCGTTGTGGCCGACAACACCAATCACTTCGCCCTTTCCGGCGGATAGCTCAATGTCATGCAAAATTGTTTGCTTCTTGTAACGGAGCGTCACATTCCGCAGCTCCAATACAGGGGTAGGCGCAGGCAAGTGGGCTTTTTGCGGGAATACCGCCTGTAGATCAACAGCTCGCAGCCCCATGTGTTCACGATCAGGTTCAGATAGCTGCCGAAATTCTTCCGAGGTGTATATTCCTTTGATTTCTCCTTTTTCCAGATAAACAATTCGGTCAGCCAACTCCATCAGATAGTACAGACGATGTTCCGCTATCAAAACTGTTTTGCCCTGTTTTTTTATCAGCCGCAAATGTTCCTTTAGTTCCTGGATCGAAGTCATATCCAGATTAGAGGATGGTTCATCCAATAGATAAATCTGTGGGTTCATGGCATAAACAGAAGCAAAGGCGATTTTCTGCTTTTCTCCGCCGGACAACTCAAAAATATTTCTGTTTCGTAGCTTTTGAATATGCAAATCTTCAGTTGTCTGCTCTACTCGCTCAGCCAATTTCTCAGGAGGGCGAGCTTCATTTTCAATTCCAAAGGCAATCTCACTGTCTGTATCAACATTGAAAAACTGCGTCCGTGGATTTTGGAAAACGGAGCCAACCTTAGCGGCAATCTGATACATGGGGATATTGCTGATTTCCTGACCATCTACCAGCACACGGCCATGAAGCTCCCCCTGATAAAACTGAGGGATCAGTCCATTCACCAGCCTTGTAATCGTTGTTTTTCCGCACCCGCTGCGGCCACAGAACAAGACGCATTCTCCGTCCGAAATTTTCAAATTGATGTCGCGCAGCCCACCATGTTCCTGCCCCGTATAGGAAAACGATACATTTTCAAACTCAATCAACCGATCACACCTCCTCGCACACATAATTCAAAAATCAGATAAGCTACGGCAACGGCCATGACGACCCAATCGGAAATTCCGCATTTTATCTGGACAATACAGGTGCGTGGATTGGGATTTTCAATTCCACGAGTGACAGAAGCAACAGAAAGATCATCCGCCGCTTTTGAAGCTGCCATCAATAAAGGCACATAAATACACTCAACCGTCATGCCCGGATGTGTTAAAAAGCCCGCCAGAGATGGTGAAACATCTCTCATCCGCATAGCGTCTGTGATATAGTGCCAGTCCTCTTGAATAGTTGGAATGTACCGCAGCATAACTGCCATAGGAATTACTAACTTTTTTGGTGCGCGGACACGGTTCATAGCAGACAGGAACTCATTGACTTTTGTAGTAGTCAGAACAATCCCAGCCAAGGTTCCGCACGCATAGACCTTATGAAACAAGCCTAAAAAGGCAATAAACATTGTCCGCAGCGTGCCTGTCATTTCTGCCATGATCCAAACTGTCAGGGCACAGATGACCGCATAAAAGCATACAGCCTTAATGACATATTTCCACTTTCCAAAGAAAGCCCCCAATATCGCAATCAGCATAACAAGGATAAATTGATATGCAAGTGAGGGCGCAAACATGGACGATAAAACACACATAAGAATAAGAAAGAGCTTGGCCCGTGGGTCGAGCCAAAGCTCTTTCTTGTGGCGTTTACCGCTCATGCTGTAATACCTGCTTTTTCAAACTGCTTTTTCAGCATTTTGCAGCCTACAAAAGCGCTGATTGCAGATGTAATGATAACAGCAGCAAACATGGCAATCAGGATGCCGGTATTTGCAGTTGCCTGCATGGTGTCGATGTAACTCTGTTCAGTTCCGTTTCCCAGCATGGTCTGCGCCCAGCCGTTGGGGTCAACAAAGAACACGATATATGAACCAGTGCCACCGAGAGAGAACAGGATATAAGACAGGCTGTTGAGCTTTTTGCTTTTGTACTGCCCTGCACCAGCAACAAAGTCCGCGACAATCGCCATGATCATGTAGCCCAATGCAAAAGCCCAGTGCATACCAGTCACGAACCAAATAATACCCATGATAACGCCCATTATAGAAAGGCTCCAACGCTTATGTACTTTTGCAATCAGCAAAAGATAAATGGGGCCAGCAAGCAGCCCACCTCCTGCTGGCATGAAAAAAGTTAGTACAGGATTTGTTGCAAAAAAGACACCGCCCACCAATACAAAAACAAATAACAGTGCAGTAAAAATACCTGTTGTTACAAGGTCTTTCACTGTCAGACCTTTGTTCATAGAATTTACTTGATTACTCATTTTGACCTCCTACCTTTCATTGTCTTGACTCGACAAGTGGTTTGTGATATTCTTCGGTTAGATACCTCTAATCTTCGCCTAATACAATACGCATTTATCGAACAACATTCAATAGGTTCCGGCAATGTTCGTCTGTTCCTTTCAAAAGTTCGTCTAATCGTTGCAAAAAGGAGGCGGTTTGTTTTCATGTCTGAAATTATTGACCAGTTTTATACACCGCTACTGATTGAACACGGTTTTATCCGTGACCCAGACAACCAGCAATATGGGGCATTAGGTGACTGCTGGAAACTTTCTCCCGAAGTTGGAGAAGGCACCTACTGGACTTATGGACAGAAAGACTTATATGATATTAAAATCCATAACTTTTCCTTCCACGAAGATTTCATGTTGGAATGCTCCATGCCGGAATGTCTGAGTATCACTCGGTATGACTCTATTTCCGGGGAGGAATTATCTCCATACCGTAGACTGTCTGCCGGTTGTATCAAAACATTTATTGGAGGCTACGCTCCATACAAGGCTTTGATACATAAAAATATTCCAATCCGTTCGGTTGGGATTGAGATTGCACCGGCATATTATGAGGACTACCTGAAAAAACTGTACCCGGAGGCACAGATCAATCCTGTGGATGCATTTCGGAAGATTGACCAAACATCCGACTTTCCAGAAATGTCACGGTTACTCACAGAAATCAAAGACTATCGCGGGGAAGGGATTGCAGCAAAACTTTTTTATGAGGGTAAAGTCGCAGAAGCTGTTTCAATGGTGGTGGAATATCAGAAGAAACATCCTGATAAATCAGCCCATAAGCTCTCTCAACAGGATATTGAAAATCTCCAAATAGTTGCCGCTTATCTTAGCGATCACTATGCTTTTGATATTCCTCTGGAACGGCTAACACAGATTGCCTGCATGGGAACAACAAAGCTCAAAAGCTGTTTTAAGAAATACTACGACTGCACCATCACGGAATATGTTCAACAGCGGCGCATGAGCCAAGCAGAATATCTGCTGGCATATACAGAGCTGACAGTCGGGCAAGTTGCCCAAACAGTAGGCTATTCCACTTCAAGCCGATTTGCAGAATTATTCCGAAAAAGCACGGGATTGTTGCCATTAGAGTACAGAAAAAACGCACAGCGAAAGTAAAATGAGCGCCAGAGGGAACTCTGGCGCTTGTAAAATTTTTCACCCACATTCTAGTCGGGCTTAGCCATGTGTTGTGGAATATATACGGAATGCACCGTCAATATTCCACTGCTGCTTGCGGTTGTTACCAAGATAGTGAGAACTCATCTGAACACAAAGTTTCCATTGCCCTTTTTCGTACCTAAACGAAGTAAGATTTCATGTGCATGCTCATCACTGAATTTTTAGAATAATCTGTCCTAGCACGAAAGTAAATATGAATAGTTTCTAATAGTTTTTTAATAATATCCTCTGGCTTCTTGCCATCCTTTTACATACCACCTAATTCCAACATATACCAGTTGCACCAATAATAAGAGAAATAGCATATTGATCGGCAAGACTGTCTTTATCCAATCTCCAAAGTAGATTGCTATTTCCAGGCTTATAAGTGTTACCAGTATGGTAATCATATCCCAACAGTATTTCTTATATAGCCCTGCAATCTTTATCCCTATAAACGCTACAAGTATTCCCGCACCCACCAGACATCCACCGCAAATCAATATTCTTATCAGCCAGTATATAATTCCGGCAATGACTGGATTGGATATTCCATTACTAATCTGTGCCACATTCTTTCCTATCAGTGCAATCCAGCCAGCAATAGTCTGTGTGAAAGTTCTGATTGCATCAAAGAATATTCTGCAATCAGAAATAAATACCTTTGACTGTATCATCTGAAAAAGAGTAGTTGATGCGGAATACCATATCAGCAGAAACATCAATGCTTCATACATGACTGTTTTTGTTTTATATCTGCCTGCCAGTTTTTCCCTCTGCGTATCATACTTTTCTTTGGCTTTCAGATAAGCTGTCTGATTACAATTCTGACACTTTTGATAGAGTACCGGCTTTTCAACCGGTATCTCTACTTTTTTCTGATGAGAGAGTGCATAGTCCCGTTCCTGTTCTGCCTGCCTTAGCTTATCTTGACATTCCTCTGTCATGATTTCGGCAGCGTGCGTTTTCTCTTTCTCGCTCTGCAACAATTCTTTTGTTTTCCTCAAGTCGTTCTTTAAAGCTTGAATGTTCCCTGCTCTGTTCTCGCTGTTTAACCTCTCGTTCAAGGTCAGCGATTCGTCGAGCTGCATTTTCAGTTCCCGAATAGTCCGGTCTTTCTGGTCGAGTTCTTCCTGCATCTGCTCTGTCAGCAGAAGCAACTCTTCCAGTTGATCGTCGCT
>NZ_JAJEQU010000010.1:0-120165 GCF_020687575.1 Roseburia sp. CLA-AA-H209 | reverse complement strand
ACCTTATACGCCGCAGTGTGCATCCTCGCGGAGCGTTTTTTACTTTACAGGAAAGCAATTTCCTGTAAAGTAAAAAACGCCACACAATTATCACAAGGATAATTGTGTGGCGAAAAGTAGTCAGACTAGAAAAATCCACACCAGTTTTAGCGTTATGAAAATAGCATAAATCATAGGAAAAGTCAAGATAATATCATAGAGCGGAAGAAGATGGCTTGAATATGAATTGGAACATTCAATAGAAAAATGATTGACAAATACCCTATGAGGGTATAATATGAGCATACCGGTAGGGGGTATATGACTATCGGGAAATGTGTATTGGAATGTGAAGATAGAAGGGAGCCTGACTATGGCAGAAGAAAAAGAGATGTGTTCATCCTGCTGCGAACGGAAGAAGCACAGACAGGAAGCAGAATATCAGGATTTATTAAAACGCTTGAACCGGATTGAAGGACAGGTGCGGGGTGTAAAGAAAATGTTGGAAGAAGACCGTTACTGTGTGGATATTTTAACGCAGGTGTCTGCAATTAATTCTGCACTGAACTCCTTTAATAAAGTGTTGTTAGCGGAGCATATCAAATCCTGTGTGGTGGATGACATCCGTGCCGGAAAGGAAGAAGCGGTGGATGAGCTTTGTGCGACCCTTCAGAAACTGATGAAATAGAGGAGGACAAAAGTGTGAAACAGGAACGTTATGAAGTCACAGGTATGACGTGTTCTGCATGCTCTTCCCGTGTGGAAAAGTGTGTGTCAAAGATTGACGGAGTGGAAAATGTATCCGTAAATCTGCTGACCAACAGTATGCAGGTGTCCTATGACGAGAATAAGGTCAATGAAGATATCATTGTATCAGAAGTAGAGAAGGCAGGTTATGGTGCTGCACCGGCAAATGCCGGAAATGAGAAACGTACCGGCAAAGGGAAAAGGATAAATAAGGCAGAGCAGGAAATTCATGAGATGAAAATCCGTCTGATCTGGTCTGTTATTTTTCTGATTCCGATGATGTATATTTCCATGCACCATATGTTTTATGAATGGTTTGGAATTCCGGTACCGGGATTTATCAAGGCTGCATTTCACGGAGATGAGAATGCACTGGCATTTTCCTTTTCCCAGTTTTTATTGCTGCTTCCGATTATGTATCTGAACCGGAAATATTTTATTGTAGGATTTAAGAATCTTTTTGTACACAGAAGCCCGAATATGGATTCGCTGATTGCACTTGGGGCATCGGCTTCCGTTATCTATGGTGTATTTGCCATTTTCCGGATTGGTTATGGTCTGGGACATCAAGATATGGCACTGGTAAGCCGGTACAGCATGGATATTTATTTTGAGTCTGCAGGAATGATTCTGACTTTGATTACCGTTGGAAAATATTTAGAGAGCCGTTCCAAAGGAAAGACCAGTGAAGCTATTGAGAAGCTGATGGACTTGGCTCCGAAGCAGGCAAAGGTCTTAAGAGATGGCAAAGAAGTTACGGTTCCGGCAGAGGAACTGGTAAAAGGTGATTTGGTGCTGGTTCGTCCCGGTGAAACCGTTCCGGTGGACGGAGTGATTGAAGAGGGACAGTCAAGCCTCGATGAATCTGCCATTACAGGGGAGAGCATTCCGGTATATAAGGAAGTGGGAGATACTGCAATTTCCGCAACGATTAACCAGAATGGTTTCTTGAAAATCCGTGCATCCAAAGTCGGGGAAGATACCACCATCAGCCAGATTATTCATCTGGTGGAAGAAGCTGGCTCCAGTAAAGCACCGATTGCCAAGATGGCAGATAAGATTGCAGGAGTCTTTGTGCCGGTGGTTATTACAATTGCCGTGATTGCTGCAATCATCTGGCTCATCAGTGGGGCAACCTTTGAATTTGCACTTTCTATTGGAATCGCGGTGCTGGTTGTTTCCTGTCCGTGTGCCCTTGGACTTGCGACACCGGTAGCTATTATGGTAGGAACCGGAAAAGGTGCAGAAAACGGAATCCTGATTAAGTCCGGCGAAGCACTGGAAACGGCGCACAGTATCGATACCGTAGTTATGGATAAGACCGGAACCATAACAGAAGGTAAGCCAAGAGTTACAGATGTGAGTGTTGGAACCACAGAATTAAACGAAAAAGAATTTGTGGCAATTGCAGCAGGCGTTGAGCAGGGAAGCGGGCATCCGCTGGCACAGGCAATTCTGCAGTATGCGAAAGAGCAGGAGATTATGCCCCTTGCTATGAAGAATTTTAAGACAATTCTGGGCAGAGGAATTGAGGCTGAAGACGAAAATGCATCTTATTATGCGGGAAACGAAGCCTTTATGAAAGAAAAGGGAGTGTCATTGGATGACCTTGGAGATACTCTGGACAAGCTGGCAGAAGAAGGAAAGACTCCATTAATCTTTGCGAAAAATAACAGCCTTCTGGGTATCATTGCAGCAGCAGATGTGGAAAAGAAAACCAGCCGCTATGCCATTGAAGCATTCCGTAAGATGCACATTGAGGTAGTAATGCTGACCGGAGACCATAAACGTACCGCCGAAGCCATTCGTAAGAAGCTTGGAATTCCAAAAGTAATTGCAGAAGTATTGCCGGAGGATAAGGAACGGCATATTGCCAAACTGCAGCAGCAGGGACATAAGGTTGCCATGATTGGAGACGGAATCAATGATGCACCGGCACTGGCAAGAGCCGATGTAGGAATTGCCATTGGAGCAGGAACAGATGTGGCAATCGAAAGTGCAGATGCGGTACTGATGCGGAATGATCTGATGGATGCCGTAACAGCCATCCGGTTAAGTAAAGCGGTTATCCGCAATATCAAGGAGAACCTGTTCTGGGCATTCTTCTATAACAGCATTGGAATTCCACTGGCAGCAGGCGCTTTATACCCGGCATTTCATATTAAATTAAATCCGATGTTCGGTGCAGCAGCAATGAGCTTAAGCAGCGTCTGTGTAGTATGCAATGCTCTCCGGTTAAAGCTTTTTAAACCGCAGCGATTAGAGCAGACAGCAGGAAATGTGGCAGAACAGATAGTGGAAAAAGCAGCAGGAAGTCAGATAGAACAGTCAGCAGAAAAAGTGACAGATAATAATGAAAATGATAAGGAGGATAATAAAATGAAAGAAACACTTAAAATTGAAGGAATGATGTGTGAACACTGTAAGAAACATGTGGAAGAAGCATTAAATGCCATGGAAGGAGTAAAGGCAGCTGTCAACCTTGAGACAAAGAGTGCTGAAGTAACCATGGACAAAGAGATTCCGGATGCAGCATTTGCAGAAGTGATTGAAAAAGCAGGATATCAGCTTACCGGTGTTGAAAAATAACAAAATAACGTTATAAAAATCAAAAAAAATTAGGAAAAATGCAAGAAAAAAATTCCCTTATGCTATAAAATTATGTTATAATAAGTGTAATTGAAACAACATGGGCGAAGGCAGAGGGAAGAAGTTAGGAGGACGGTTCCCGCAAAAGGAACCGTCCTCTTTTACTTTACAGGAAATTGCTTTCCTGTAAAGTAAAAAACGCTCCGCGAGGATGCGCACTGCGGCGTATAAGGTAGATGTCGCAAGCGACCGCCGCAGGCGCGAGAATGTGCCAAGGCACATTCTTTATTCTGCGAGTAGAGAGAAAAACCACAGCACATGATGGACAGACAGGAGGAACAGTTTTTATGTGGTCATATGACAGTGTATTTTATCAGATTTCAACATTGGGATTTTGCGGGGCTCCAACAGAAAATGATGGTGTTCTGGCTCATCGGATAAAGAAAGTGGAAGACTGGATTCCGCATATGGTAAAGCTTGGAGTGGATGCAATATATTTCTGTCCGGTTTTTGAATCAGACCGTCACGGTTATGATACCAGGGATTATACAAAGTTAGATGTAAGACTTGGAACCAATGAGGACTTTAAAGAAGTATGTGGAAAATTACATGACAACAATATCAAAGTAGTGTTGGACGGAGTGTTTAACCATGTGGGAAGAGGTTTCTTTGCATTTCAGGATTTGCTGAAAAACAGAGAGAATTCTCCATATAAGGACTGGTTCACAAATGTGAATTTTGACTGGAATAATAATTATAACGACGGACTTTCCTATGAAGGCTGGGAAGGTCATAATGAGCTGGTAAAACTGAATTTGCGGAATGAAGAAGTAATCCGGCATATCTTTTCAGCAGTAGAAGGATGGATAAAAGAATTTGATATTGACGGACTGCGTCTGGATGTTGCATACAGTCTGGATATGGATTTTGTAAGAAGATTACGTCAGTTCGTAGATTCGAAAAAGGATGATTTTTATCTCCTGGGCGAGATGATTCATGGTGATTATAATCGTCTTTTGGATGAACAGAATATGTTGCATAGTGTAACAAATTATCAGGCATATAAGGGAATGTGGTCCAGCTTTAATGACCGCAACCTCTTTGAAATCAATTATACCCTGGAGCAGCATTTCTGCGGAATGTATCAGGGCAGGCATCTTTTGAATTTCCTGGATAATCATGATGTGAACCGTCTGGCAAGCACTTTAAAGGAAAAAGAACATCTTCCACTGGTATATGCAATGCTGTTTGCAATTCCTGGCATCCCATGTGTCTACTATGGAAGTGAATGGGCTGCAGAAGGAAAGAAAGAAAATGGTGGGGATGAAGCACTCCGTCCGTCTTTTGAAGCACCGGAATGGAATGAACTTACCGATTATATTTCCAGACTGGCGAAGGTTCATAAATCGGAAAAAACACTTTGCTATGGCGGCTACCGCAAGGTATTCTTAACAAACCGGCAGATTGTATTTGAGAGAAGCTTTGATGGTGAGCGGATTCTTGTAGCAATCAATCTGGAAGAGAATCCCTTCCATGCATCCTTTGATGCAGGAGCAGCAGAAGCAGTTGACCTGCTGACCGGAGAAAAAGCGGTATTTCAGGGTGGTCTCGATATGCCGGCATTTTCCGCAGCTTATTTAAAGATAACCGGATAAAAAGACAATGCATAAGAATAAGAGATAAGAGCTATAAGGAGGAAGAGCAGTAATGGCAGAGAAACGTAAATCTTCAGAAAAAAATAATATAGGAAAGAAACTGGCAATTGGATTAATTGCAGTAATTTCACTTCCGATTCTTCTGGTTGGACTTGCCGGAATTATCATAATGCATCTGGTACAGAATACAGCATTAAATGCAGGTGTGGGAACGATTATTTTAATTGTGGTTTTAGCGGTATTTGTGGCAGGTTCCCTGTGGCTTGCAGTAGCAATTGCCGGAAAACTGAAAGCTGTAATTGGCAGTATGGATAAGATTGCGGATGGAAGCCTTCAGTTAGAAGAACCAAAACATAATGAAAAAAATGATGAAATCAGCAAATTATTAGGCTCTGCCAATGATATGGTAAGAAGTTTTGCACAGATTGTGACCGGAATCCGTAGAGCCAGCAGGGAATTAAGCGAACTGTCTACGACATTCAGCCAGTCCTTTGACACTATGAATGAAGCGTTGGATCAGGTGAGCGGTGAAGTCGCTTCCATTACAGATAATACCGTTTCACAGGCAGAGAAAACACAGCATGTACAGCAGAAAGTAGCAGAAATCGGCAATGCCATTGAAGTAATTGCCAGCAATATTACACTTCTTTCAGACAGTGCATTAAAAATGAAAGACTGCAATGAATCAGCAGAGGTGATTATGCAGCAGCTGGTGGAAATCAGCAGACAGAACAGGCAGTCTATTGATGAAGTGCAGAGCCAGACAGACAGAACCAATCAGTCTGCCTTACAGATTCGTACTGCAACAGAGATTATTGCAGGAATTGCAAGCCAGACAAATCTGCTTGCTTTAAATGCAAGTATTGAAGCTGCACGGGCAGGAGAACAGGGAAAAGGATTTGCCGTAGTTGCAGAAGAAATCCGTACCTTGGCAGACCAGTCCAGAGAGTCTTCAGAGCAGATTAATAAAATTGTTAATGAACTGATTGATAATTCTAATGTCAGTGTAGAGATTACCGGAAAAGTATCAGAAGCATTTGAACAGCAGAATACAAAGATTCGTGAGACAGAGACAATCTTTACTGCCTTGAATCATGAAATTGAAAGTGTCAGCACTTCTATTCAGGGAATCAATTCAGAAGTCGGTGGCTTGAATGAACATAAGAGTGCCATTGAAGAGAAAATGGATTCGCTTGCTGCAGCAGCAGAGACAAATACAACAAGTGCCAGAGATACATCTGAGGCAATGAACGAGTTTGAAGCTTTGGTAGAAGAATGTAAGAATGCAACTGCCAGAATTACTTCTGTAGTAGCAGAACTGGATGAAAATATCCGTAAGTTTAACGTTTCTTCCATGAAAGAAGAAGTAGAGAAAAACATGATGTAATAAACGGTATACAATTGCAAAGAGAAGGGTATTCCACAGGCCGAAGGAGTGCATATGGAATACCCTTTTGTGTATCTTTAAGGAGATTAAAATGAAAACAGAGATTTATACGATACCAATACAGGATGCATTTGCAGAGGAAAGCGAATGTCCGGTCTGCAGAATGTATCAGAAATTAGAAGAAAATGCTATCAATTATACCATTGGACCGGGTGCAAGTTACATGGAGGGAGATATCCGGGAGCAGAGCGATGAACAGGGCTTCTGTCAGAAACATTTGGGAATGTTATATGAATATCCGAATAAATTAGGACTTGCCATGATGTTAAAGACCCATATGGATAAGACAGCTAAGGAGTTAAAAAAAGCAATGAAAGCACCACTGCCTCAGGCAGCCGTACTTTTCAAGAAAAAGAGCCAGCCAGTCCATCCGGTGATTACTTTTGTGGAAGAAAAAGAGAAAAAGTGCTTTGTGTGTGATTACATTAATCACAGCTTTACAAATTATATCAATACCATTTACTATTTATATGAAAAAGAAGAAGACTTCCGCAAACAGTTTGCAGCATCCAAAGGCTTTTGTGTAAATCATTATAAAGTTCTGTTTTCCGGTGCTCCGGAATATATGGGTAAGAAATACCTGAATGAATTTCTGATGACTTTAAATAAGACTTTTATTAACGGATATGAGAGGGTGCGGGATGATTTAGAATGGTTCATCTGTAAGAATGATTACCGTTATAAGGAGCAGCCTTGGAAGAATGCAAGGGATGCACTGCAGAGAGGACTGGTAAAGGCAGGAAGTATCATGGAGGCAGAAGAAAAGAAGGAATAGGTAGAGGTAATAAAAGAAAAGGGGATAGAAGAAGACGTAAGAGCAACAGGTAAATAAAAACAGGAAAGAGAGGTATTTATGACAAGTTATATTTTACTGGTAGCAGCAGTGATTTTATTGTGCCTGTCATTGAATAAAATGTCCAACAAACTGGGAATTCCAATGCTGTTGGCATATATTCTTCTTGGCATGATGTTTGGAACAGATGGAATTTTAAAGATTCCTTTTGATAATTTTACGATTGCCGAACAGATTTGTACGGTGTCCTTAATCTTTATCATGTTTTACGGTGGATTTGGAACCAACTGGAAACAGGCAAAGCCGGTGGCTGGTAAAGCAGTATTATTATCAACAGTGGGTGTGATACTGACCGCAGTAACAACCGGAGCATTCTGTCATTTTATATTGAAAATGGATTTCTGGGAAAGTATGCTGATTGGCTCTGTAATCAGTTCTACGGATGCGGCATCGGTCTTTTCAATCCTTCGTTCCAAGCGGCTGAATCTTAAGAACAATACTGCATCCATGTTGGAGGTGGAAAGCGGTAGTAATGACCCATGTTCTTATATGCTGACCGTAATTATATTAACAATAATGAGCGGAGAATTAAGTGGTTCTTCACTGGTTGTCATGATATTCTCACAGATTATTTTTGGCATATTAGTGGGGGTAGTTGTGGCACTGGCAGCAGCATTCATTTTGAAAAAAGTGAATTTTGCAACAGATGGATTTGATACGATATTTGTATTCAGTATGGCACTGGTATCCTACGCCGGAGCATCCATGATAAATGGAAATGGTTATCTGGCAGCATACATTGCCGGAATTATCCTTGGTAACACTCCTCTTCATCACAAAAAATCACTGGTGCATTTCTTTGATGGAATCACCGGATTGATGCAGATGCTGATTTTCTTCCTGCTTGGTCTGCTGGCATATCCATCCCAGCTGCCAAAGATACTGCCGATTGCACTGGCAATTGCGGTATTTTTAACATTTGTGGCAAGACCGGTTTCTGTATTTGCTATCCTGATGCCATTCCGCTGCCCGGTAAAGCAGCAGCTTCTGGTGTCCTGGGCGGGGCTTCGTGGAGCGGCATCCATAGTATTTGCAATTATGGCAACAGTAAGCCCGGCATATACGAAGAATGATTTGTTCCACATAGTTATTTTCATTGTCCTGTTCTCTATCAGTATTCAGGGTACACTGCTTGGACTGGTGGCAAAGAAGCTTGACATGATAGACGAAAATGGCAACGTCATGAAGACCTTCAGTGACTATTCCGATGAAATGCCGGTGGAGTTTGTTAAAATCAGCATCAAGGCGGGACATCCATGGGAGAACCGCAGGATAAAAGACCTTACTTCCCTGCCGGATTTATTACTGGTGCTGATTCTAAGAGGCGAGGAGCGTATCATTCCAAATGGCAACACGGTAGTGCTTGCCGGAGACAAGATTGTCTTAAGTGCCTTATCTCCGGAAGAAAATCTTGGCATCTGTCTGACAGAAATCCCAATCGAAAAAGACAGCAAGTGGATTGGAAAACCATTATCCAGAATAAAACTGGGAGAAGAGAAGCTGGTTCTCGTTCTAAAGCGGAATGAGAAAGTTGTGATACCGAACGGAAATACTGTGATTCGTGAAAATGATGTGCTGGTAATCAGCCAGTTATAGATATATTTTTAAAAATTTAAAAATATATGCAACAGAATGAAATTCAGCGACACTATATATATGAGACCGGTCAAAGGAAAGGACTTAGGAAGGTATAGGGTGAGCATATGGAACAGGAACTGCAGCTGGTGTGCAGGGCACAAAGTGGGGATACCGGTGCATTTGCACAATTATATGAAGGCGTTTATCAGGACTTGTATCGCTTTGCGTTATATGTGCTGAAGCATCCGCAGGATGCACAGGATGTGGTCAGTGATACCGTGATGGATGCATTTGCACAAATCGGGGAGCTTCGGAAATCAGAAGCGTTCCGGGCGTGGATATTCCGTATTTTAAGTAATAAGTGCAAACGGAAATTAAAAGAGTATGCGACCCGGCCGGAAGAGCTGACACCGGAGCTTTTAGAGCATCTGGGAAAATCCGGAATGGATGAGCATGCAGCAGTCCGGAGCCTGTTCTTTGAGCTGCCTTCCGAGGAACGAATGATTATCGCCATGCATTTATTCTGTGGGTATAGCAGTAAGGAAATCGGAAAACTGTTAGACCTTAACGAAAATACCGTCCGCTCAAAAGAGAGCCGGGGAATAAAGAAAATGGTGGAGAAATATTGGAAGTGAGAAACGGAAGATATGCAAAAAGTCTGGAAAACAACAGGAAATTCAGATGAGATGGAGGTGCCGGTATGAATGAACAGGAGATTTTAACCCAGTTAAGAAAAGCGGCGGAAGAGATAGAGATACCAGAGGCTCTGAAGCCGGAACAGATAGAAAAACAATTACAGGAACAGAAAGCAAAACAGCAGCAGGAAAATCAGCACTTGAAACCGAAAAAATCGAAGAAAATAATTCCATGGCGCAGACTTGGAAGTATGGTGGCAGTGCTGGCACTGGTAGTATGCAGCGGAATTTATATAACAGTGACCCGTGTTGATAAGAATTCCGGTACAGGGCAGACGGATTCCATAGCAATGACGGATACGCAGCAGACTGTGGGAGAAGCTGGTGAAACAGAGGAAGCGGAGCATGTGGATGTGGCTTCTCTTGGAACAATGTATCATCGTGCATCGGATTATAAGGAGGTATATCAGACTCTTCTTAAGGGGTATCAGCAGAACTGGATAGAAGGGGAAATGAGCGCAGAGACGAGCACTGCGACATCGGAAGATAAGGCTTCCGGCAATGCAGCAAAGGATGAGAGTGCCGATATGGATTTATCGGAGGGCAGCAAGGAAGGCAGAAAAGATTATTCTACGACAAATCTTCAGATGGAAGGCGTAGACGAGAGTGATATTGCCAAAATTGATGGCAGTTACATTTACACTGTAGAGGATAAATATATTGTTATAACAGATATCCGGGATGGAAAATTAGAAGAAGTAACACGATTTTTACCAAAAGATTGTGGTGCGGCAGACCGGGTGATGGAAATTTATGTGGATGGAGACCAACTGATTCTAGTTGTGCAGGGCTATGAGACATCCTTGGGCGAAAGCAGCAAAGCTGGCTCTGATAAGGAAAACTCAGATAAAGAAAGCTCAGATGAAGAAATTGCTGTATCAGATGCTTCTGAAGACAGTGCATTCTGCTATAAAATGAATGGAAAAAGCACCACACAGATTCAGGTATACAGTATCGTAGACCGTAAGAATCCGGAATTTGAAGGAAGATTAATTCAGGATGGTTATTATAATACTTCCAGGAAAATCGGAGATGTAGTCTATCTTTTTACGCAGTATAATATGACATCTGATGTGACGAGTTATGTGGAAAAGAAGCATGGTGTAGAAGACTTGAAGGAAGGAAATGGTGTCAGCAGTCTGGCGGAAGCTGTGATTCCAAAGGTAAATGGAGAAAAGGTTGCCGCCAGTGAAATTTATCTGCCGGAGTCATCAGGAGAAAGTGGTATACTGGTTTCTTCACTGGATGTAAATAAGCCGGATAAAGTGCTGGACAGTAAGCTTGTAATCTCCGGATATGCCCAGACTTATATCAGCAAAGATGCCCTGTATTTATATGAGGAAGATTACGATGGAGCAATGATTACCAATATTGCGAAATTTGCACTGGATGAGGGCAGAATCAGTGGCGTGGCGGCAGCGGCAGTAAGTGGTTATGTCAGAGATACCTTTGCAATCAATGCCAGTGATGGATATCTTCGGGTATTGACCACCGATTATAGCACAGAGGATGAGGTGAATGCACTTTATATTCTGGATGAGAACATGAAATTAACCGGACAGTTGACGGGCATTGCACCGGGAGAAGAAATCTATGCCGCCCGCTTTATGGGAAACACTGGTTACTTTGTAACCTACCGGAATACCGACCCACTGTTTACCGTGGATTTATCAGATCCGGCAAAACCGGAAATTATCGGCGAACTCAAGGTGACCGGCTTCTCCGAATATCTGCATTTCTGGGATGATACACATTTACTGGGCATCGGTTATGAATCAGATGAGAATACCGGAAATATAGAAAACATTAAGCTTTCCATGTTTAATATAGAAAATCCGGGAGAAGTAACCGAAGAAGCAAAGCTGGTATTAAAGGATGTAGATTATAGCGAAGCATTATATGATTATAAGAGTGTCATCATTTCAAAAGATAAGAATTTAATCGGTCTGGTTTGTGAGGATTATAGCGGCAGCAGAACCAAGCAGACCTACCAGATATATTCCTATGAAAATGGAATCTTTAAGAAACAGGCAGAAATTCCGGGCATTAACGGAGTTAATTACGAAAATGTCCGTGGAATGTATAGTGGCAATGTATTTTACCTCTGGATTAATGATAACATTACATCCTATGACATGACCGATGGATTTAAAATGTTAAAGGAGCGGGAGTGATTCTTGCAAAACTTTCCCGATAGCTTTATAATGACAGTATATGTGCCGGGTGGTGGTATGAAAATATCATCACCCGGCAACTTATGCAGAATCGGTGACTGCGAAATGGAAAAAGGATAAACGAAAAACGAAATGTCTGTCTGCCCAATGTTTGACAAGATGCCGCCTTCTGTTCACCTATGGGCGAATACATTTACGCAGGCTGTTAGGGGCTCTTAGAATTTTAATAATATCTGGCAACGCTGGTACAGGGACGTACCAGCGAGGTGCAGAGGAACATGGATGTGACTTTGCACCGTTTGCCATATATAAAAGAATTATTTCAAAATTCTTAGAGCCCCTTGCAGCCGGAGTGGTATTCGCTATGGGTGAACAAAAGGCGCATCCAGTCAAAGCAGCGGTAAGACATCTTCATTATCATTTTCCATTTCGCAGTCACCATAACAACAAGTGCAAGGGAGAATAAGCATGCAATATAGAGAAAATCCGGGAAACAAAGACCAGCTGTCCATCTTAGGCTATGGCTGCCTGCGTTATTCTAAGAAAGGAACCGCAATCGACCAGGAAAAGGCAGAGCGGGAGATGGCAGCGGCAGTGGAAGCCGGGGTCAATTATTTTGATACCGCATATACTTACGGTGGAAGTGAAGCATGCCTGGGAAAGTTCCTGGCAAAAGGCTATCGTGATAAGGTAAAAATTGCCACCAAGCTGCCACATTATTATATTAAGGCAGAAGGTGATATGGAGCGGTATTTTAAGGAACAGTTAGAACGCCTTCAGACAGACCATGTGGAATATTATCTGATGCATATGCTGAATGATATTGCAGCATGGGAGCGGCTGACCGCACTTGGAATACAGGACTGGATTGCAGAGAAAAAGAAAAGCGGTCAGATTGGAAATATCGGATTTTCTTTCCATGGCGGAGCCACCCAGTTTAAGAAAATCATAGATTCTTACGACTGGGATTTCTGCCAGATACAGTATAATTATATGGATGAACATACCCAGGCGGGAACTGAAGGCTTAAAATATGCTGCAGCGAAGGGACTTCCGGTGATTATCATGGAGCCGCTGCGGGGCGGCAGGCTGGTGAATGCACTGCCAAAGGCTGCCAAAGCCATATTTGCATCTGCAGAACCACATCGTTCCCCGGCAGAATGGGGACTCCGCTGGATATGGAACCATCCGGAGGTGACAGTAGTGCTTTCCGGAATGAATGATATTGCACAGGTAGAGGAAAATGTAAGGATTGCATCGGATGCCACAGCTGATGCATTGACAGAGAAAGACTTGGAAATCTTTGAAAAGGTAAAGAAATCCATTAACCAGCATATGAAGGTACCTTGTACCGGCTGCGGCTACTGTATGCCATGCCCGCATGGAGTAGA
The DNA here is from genome assembly GCF_020687575.1 of Roseburia sp. CLA-AA-H209. Lineage (NCBI taxonomy): Bacteria > Bacillati > Bacillota > Clostridia > Lachnospirales > Lachnospiraceae > Roseburia > Roseburia sp. CLA-AA-H209. Next base: position 107,057 of record NZ_JAJEQU010000010.1, on the reverse strand, counting down.
TATTCCGACCTGTTTTGCAGCATATAATACACGCTATACCGACAGCTTTTATTCTGGTATGAAGGCATATATTATGTGTACCACTTTAAAGACAAATCCCACCAACGCTTCAAAATGCCGTCAGTGCGGAAAATGTGAGAAACACTGCCCGCAGTCCATTGCCATCCGGCAGGAATTAAAACAGGTGGCAAAGAAGATGGAGAATCCGGTTTATAAGGTAGCAAGGGCGATTTCGAAGCGCATTGGAAAGTATTAGAAAAAAATATTATGAAATTTTGTAAAAAATAAAGGAAATTTGAAGGTGGACACAGAATTATAATAGCAGAGGTCGAATGACGTCCTCATAATGGTAAAGATGATGGCAGTGCATTTACATCATGAAATGGTGATGTGACAGGAAGGGAGAAGATAAGGATATGACAATTCGGGAACGGATGGAGCGCATGGAGCATGAGATGTTAAGCCCTTATGCAGCATTAAGCGAGAATTCCAAAGGACGGGATTATCCGGAGGCACCTTGTGATATACGTCCCGTATACCAGAGAGACAGAGACCGTATTCTCCACTGTAAGGCATTCCGCCGTCTGAAGAATAAGACGCAGGTGTTCTTAACACCGAAGGGTGACCATTATCGTACCCGTATGTCGCATACCTTAGAGGTATCACAGAATGCCAGAACCATTGCAAAGGCACTGCGGCTGAATGAAGATCTGGTGGAAGCCATTGCATTAGGGCATGATTTGGGACATACGCCATTTGGTCATGCCGGAGAGCGGGTGTTAAATGAACTTTGCTCCGGTGGTTTTAAACATAATAAACAGAGCGTACGTATCGTAGAGAAATTGGAAAAAGGCGGACAGGGACTGAACCTGACCTGGGAAGTGCGGGATGGCATTTTAAATCATCAGACCAGTACGATGCCGCATACACTGGAAGGCAAAATCGTCCGTTTCTCCGATAAAATCGCCTATATTCATCATGATATCGATGATGCGGTGCGTGGAAAGATAATGGTGGAAGAAGATATTCCAATCGAGATACGGAAGGTATTGGGAAAGAATTCGGCAGACCGGCTGGATACACTGATTCATGATATTATAACCAACAGCATGGATAAGCCGGATATCATTATGTCCGATGAAATTTTCCAGGCAATGCAGGATTTACGGAAGTTCATGTTTGTAAGCGTATATACCAATTCCATTGCCAAAGGAGAAGAGACAAAGGCAGAAGGATTACTCAGCAAACTGTTTACATATTATATGGAACATCCGATGACGATGCCGGCACAGTATACCGATATGATTGCGGAAGGCGAAGAGGAAGAAAGGGTAGTATGTGATTATATCGCAGGAATGACCGACCAGTATGCAATTGCCAAATTCTCAGAATATTTTGTACCGAAGGCTTGGCAGGTGAATTAAGGAATGGCATATTATTCAGATGAATTAATAGAGGAAGTACGTTCCAGAAATGATATTGTAGATGTGATTTCCGGATATGTACGGTTGACAAAAAAAGGCAGCACGTATTTTGGACTGTGCCCCTTCCATAATGAAAAGACCGGTTCTTTTTCCGTATCACCGAATAAGCAGATGTATTACTGCTTTGGATGCGGAGCAGGCGGAAATGTATTTACCTTTCTGATGCAGTATGAGAACTTTTCATTCCCGGAAGCGATGGAGGCATTGGCAGAGCGTGCCGGAATCGAACTGCCGAAGCAGGAAATGAGTGCCCAGGCAAAGAAAGAAGCAGACAAACGCCAGATTCTGTTAGAGATTAACAAGGCAGCCGGCAAATATTATTATATGCTGCTGCGGAGTGAACACGGAAAACAGGCGTATGAATATTTTAAAAAGAGAGAATTATCGGATGCCACCATGCAGAAGTTTGGGCTTGGCTATTCGGATAAATACAGTGATGATTTGTACCGCTATTTAAGAAAGCTTGGATATGATGATGCAATCTTAAAGGAATCCGGTCTTGTGTCCATTGACGAAGTCCGGGGCGGACATGATAAATTCTGGAATCGTGCCATGTTTCCGATTATGGATGTGCATAATAAAGTAATCGGATTTGGTGGACGAGTCATGGGGGATGGCGAACCGAAGTATCTGAATTCGCCGGAGACCAAAATCTTTGATAAGAGCCGGAATCTGTATGCATTGAACTTTGCAAGACAGACCAAGAAACCGCAGATGCTCTTATGTGAAGGCTATATGGATGTAATTGCGCTGCATCAGGCAGGCTTTGACAATGCAGTGGCATCCTTAGGAACCGCGTTTACCAGTGGACATGCCAGTCTGCTGAAACGATATACGAAGGAGGTTTATCTTACCTTTGACAGCGACGGTGCCGGAATTAAGGCGGCACTTCGTGCAATCCCGATTTTAAAAGAAGTAGGGCTGACAGCCAAAGTCATCAACATGAAGCCGTATAAAGACCCGGATGAATTCATCAAGGCACTTGGAGCGGAAGAATATCAGAAGCGGATTGATGCGGCAGAAAACAGCTTTATGTTTGAAATCAGGATTTTAGAGCAGAAATATGATATGAAGGACCCGGAAGGAAAGACCGCATTCCAGACAGAAGTGGCAAAGAAACTGCTTGATTTTACCACGGAACTGGAGCGGAACAATTATATGGAAGCCGTGGCGGATAAATATCATATGAGCTTTGAAGCACTCCGGAATCTGGTAAACCAGCTGGGCACCCAGGGAGGACTTGTAAAAGAGCGGACACCGCTTAAGAGTGGGCTGAATGAGAAGAAGCATAAGAAAGAGGACGGCATGAAGCAGTCCCAGAAATTGCTTTTGACCTGGCTCATAGAATATGATAATCTGTACGATAAAATCAAAGATATCATTACACCGGAAGATTTTACGGAAGACATTTTCCGTAAGGTGGCAGAGCTTCTCTACGAGCAGAAGAAGTCGGGTACTGTCAATCCGGCACAGATTATCAGTTTATTTGCAGAAGAAGAGGAACAGCGGGAAGTTGCAGAGCTCTTCCATGCGAGAATCCATGAAGTGGATTCTGCTGCAGAGCGGGATAAGGCGTTAAAAGAGACGATTCTGCGGGTGAAGGATAACAGCATCTCCTATCGTTCGGCGCACTTAGAACCTACGGATATGCAGGGCTTGCAACAGCTTGTGGCAGATAAGAGAACCTTGCAGAATATGGAGAAAATGCATATTTCTATAGATTGAGGACAAAATACTATTTAGTCCCGTTTATATGACGAATCATGAGAGGATGAACAAGAAAATGGATGAAAAGATGGAAAAGACTACGAAAAAGACAACAAAAGCTGCAAAAAGTGCTCCGGCAGCAAAAGACGAAAAGATGAGCATTGAGGAGAAAAAAGCAAAATTGCAGGAAAAACTCCAGGAACTCCTTGCGCTGGCAAAGAAGAAAAAGAACAGCCTTGAGTATCAGGAAATCAGCGAGTTCTTCAAGGACATGGAACTGGATGCAGATGAGTTTGAGAAAATCTTAGACTTCCTTGAGACCAATAACATTGATGTGCTTCGAATCATGGATGATGACGATATCGATGACGATATCATCTTAGATGACGAAGACGAGGTAGAGGTAGAAAAGATTGATTTATCGGTACCGGACGGCGTATCCATTGAGGATCCGGTCCGTATGTATTTAAAGGAAATCGGTAAAGTACCTCTTTTAAGTGCAGAAGAAGAAATCGAGCTGGCAAAGAGAATGGAATTAGGAGACCAGGAAGCAAAGAAACGTCTGGCAGAAGCAAACCTTCGTCTGGTGGTAAGTATTGCAAAACGTTATGTAGGACGTGGTATGTTATTCTTAGACCTGATTCAGGAAGGTAACTTAGGTCTGATTAAAGCCGTTGAGAAATTCGATTACCGGAAAGGCTATAAGTTCTCTACCTATGCAACATGGTGGATTCGTCAGGCAATCACAAGAGCCATTGCAGACCAGGCAAGAACCATCCGTATCCCGGTTCATATGGTTGAGACAATCAACAAACTGATCCGCGTTTCCAGACAGTTACTGCAGGAGTTGGGACGTGAACCGACCCCGGAAGAGATTGCAGCAGAAATGAATATGCCGGTAGACCGTGTACGTGAAATCTTGAAGATTTCCCAGGAGCCGGTTTCTTTAGAGACTCCAATCGGTGAAGAGGAAGATTCCCATTTGGGAGACTTCATTCAGGATGATAATGTACCGGTACCTGCTGATGCAGCAGCATTTACCCTGTTAAAAGAGCAGTTAGAGGAAGTGCTTGGAACACTGACCGAGCGGGAGCAGAAGGTATTAACCCTTCGTTTTGGTCTGGAAGATGGACGTGCCCGTACACTGGAAGAAGTTGGAAAAGAATTCAATGTAACCAGGGAGCGTATCCGTCAGATTGAAGCAAAGGCACTCCGTAAACTGCGTCATCCAAGCAGAAGCCGCAAATTAAAGGACTATCTGGAGTAATATATGAATAAACTTTCAAAAAGAATGCAGGCAGTTGCAGCATTGGTTCGGAATACCACCTGCCTTGCAGATGTAGGATGTGACCACGGTTATGTTCCGATTTATCTGATTCAGTCAGAATGTATTGGGCATGCCATTGCAATGGATGTGAACCGGGGGCCGCTTCTTCGGGCAGAGGAGCATATCCGGGAAGTTCATTTAGAAGATTACATAGAAACCAGATTGTCCGATGGACTTACGGCACTGGCTCCATCTGAAGCCGATGGCGTGGTAATCGCCGGAATGGGTGGAGCGTTGACGAAACGGATTCTTGCAGAGCATCCGGAAGTCTGGAAGAAGATGAATAATCTTGTGTTACAGCCACAGTCTGAAATAGAAGAGGTACGCCGTTATATTTATGCGGAAGGCTTTCACATTGAAGAAGAAGATATGGTGGAAGAAGAAGGCAAATATTACGTGATGTTAAGATGTGTACCGGGAAAAGCAGCACCGTTGACGGATGTTGCTTTTCGTTATGGTGGATATTTATTACAGACAAAAAATGAAATATTAAAACAATATTTAATAAAACAGAGACAGCAGTTCTCGGAAATCTTAAAGAAACTTGAAATCCAGAAGCTTATGCCGGAGCAAACTGTATTGCAGAAACCAGAATTGCTGCAACAATCTGCAACGCAACAGGATGAATTGCAGCAGAAAGAAGATGGCAGTACAAGACGCTTTGAACGGCAGAAAGAACTGGAAGAGAAACTTGCAATGATAGAAGAAGCAGAGCGTATCATGGGAGAAAATATATGAAGTGTGAACAGATACGGGAAATATTAGAGACACTTGCTCCTGTAGCAATGGCCTGTGAATGGGATAATCCGGGATTTCAGGTCTGCAGATGGGAGAAAGAGATAAACAGTATCTATCTGGCGGTGGATGCAACCGATGAAGTAATTGCGGAAGCAAAAGAACTTAAGGCTGATATGATACTGACGCATCATCCGTTAATCTTTGGTGGAATCAAAAATGTTCTTACCAGTGATTTTATCGGCAGAAGAATTTACGGACTGGCACAGCAGGATATGGTTTACTGTGCGATGCATACGAATTTTGATATCTGCGTCATGGCGGACCTTGCAGCAGATTACCTGGAACTAATGGAGACAGAACCATTGGAAGTAACCGGGGAGTGGCAGGGAAAATCCTGTGGTATCGGCAAAGTGGGAATGCTGCCAGAGGAGATAAGCCTAGGGGATTGCGGCAGGATTGTAAAAAGCCGGTTTCAGACAGAAGCGGTAAAAGTATTTGGTGATACCAGCCGCATGGTACAGCGTGCAGCAATTTGTCCTGGCTCCGGAAAGAGTGAAGTGGATGAAGCGATTGCAAAGGGTGCCCAGGTGTTGATAACAGGAGATATTGACCACCATACGGGAATCGACGCAGCAGCCAGAGGCTTAAGTATCTTAGATGCAGGACATTATGGATTGGAGCATATTTTTGTAACCTATATGGCAGAATATTTCAAGGAGAGATTACCGGAACTGAACATATACAGCCAGAAGTTACAATCTCCGTTTTCCTATATTGTATAAATAGTAATCAAAGAAATGGGGGACTACTATGGGAGAAGTTAAATGTAGAATTAATATTCATGGAAACGTAAGGGAGTATGTGCCGGAAACCACATACAAGCAGCTTGCCAAGGAATATCAGAAACAGTTTCCGGATGATATTGTCCTGGTGCTGGTGAACAACCGCCTGCGGGAGCTGCGTGAAAAGGCAGAATCAGGAAATCTTACCTTTATTACAACGGCAGACAAGGATGGCAGGAAAGCATACCGGAGAAGTACGGCGCTGCTGATGCAGAAGGCAGTGCATAATCTTTATGGGGAAGAAAAGATTACGGTCCGCATCATGCATTCCATTGCCCAGGGATATTATTGCGAACTGAAGCGGAATGAGGAAAAGAACGGAGCATCAGAGCAGGCAGAATGGGTAGCTGTCGATGAACAGATGTTAAGGGATTTAAAGCAGGAGATGCAGCGTCTGGTAGAAGCCGATTTTCCGATTGAAAAGCACAGTCTGCCGACGGCAGATGCAGTAGAACTCTTCCGGAGACTGGGAATGACCGATAAAGAAAGACTGTTCCGCTACCGGAGAAGCTCAAGGGTCAATATCTATGAGCTGGATCATTACAAAGATTATTTCTATGGATACATGGTGCCGTCTACCGGTTATCTGAAATATTTTGACCTGACATTATATAAAGAAGGTTTTATGCTGCTCTTTCCGGGAAAAGATACCAGGAAGGTGGATATTTTTGTTCCATCGGATAAACTGTACCTGACACTGGAAGAAGCGTCAGAGTGGGGACATACCATGGGAGTAGGAACCATAGGAGCTTTGAATGATGCAGTTTCTGCAGGAAGAATACAGGAAATTATTCTGATACAGGAAGCCCTGATGGAACAGAAAATAGGACAGCTGGCAGAGCAGATTAAAGAGGGACATCATAAGAAATTCATTATGATAGCAGGTCCGTCCTCTTCCGGGAAGACAACGTTTTCCCACAGGCTGTCCATACAGCTTGCCGCCCATGGCATGAAACCGCATCCGGTTCCGCTGGATGATTTTTATGTAGACCGGGATAAGACACCGAAAGATGCAGATGGAAAACTGGATTTCGAATGCCTGGAGGCATTGGATATTGACCGTTTTAACAATGATATGACAAGTCTTTTAAACGGAGATGCAACGGAACTGCCGGTATTTAATTTTAAAACCGGAAAGCGGGAAGAAAAAGGCAGAATGATGCAGCTTGGAGAGGAAGATGTACTTGTTATTGAAGGCATCCATGGACTGAATGACAGGCTTTCCTACTCTCTGCCGCAGGAAAGCAAATTCCGTATTTATATCAGTGCGCTGACCCAGCTGGATATTGATGAACATAACTGCCTGCCGACGACAGATGGCAGACTGATCCGGAGAATTGTAAGGGATGCAAGAACCAGGGCTACATCAGCGAGGGAGACCATTGCCATGTGGGATTCGGTAAGGCGGGGAGAAGAAAAAAATATCTTCCCATTTCAGGAAGGTGCAGATGTAATGTTTAATTCAGCTTTAATTTATGAGCTTGCTGTGCTGAAACAGTATGCAGAGCCATTGCTGTTTGCAATTGAACGGGACTGCCCGGAGTATCTTGAAGCGAAGCGGCTGCTGAAGTTCTTAGATTATTTCCTTCCGGTACCGGCGGATAATATCAATAATAATTCGATTATCCGTGAGTTTATTGGTGGAAGCTGTTTTAATGTCTGATATAGAAACAATATGAGGGATAGACCGTGTTTCTTGTGCAAAAGAGACATTTGTCTATCCCTGAATTTTACTTAAAAACACAAAAAATAGATAAAAAATAACGAAAAAAAACGAATAAAAAGAGAAATTTTGTTGAAAAGCATGTAAAGAATGGCTATAATAAAATAATGATGATTTTTGTCACATCATGCTATGTGAAGAATGATTTGGAGAGTGGCAGAGAATGGAAAGCAGACAGAAGAAACGTCTGGGGGATATGCTGATTGAGGAACAGATTATTACAGATGAGCAGCTCTCAGATGCATTAGAGAAGAAAAAGGGAACTACAAAGCGGCTGGGTGAGGTTCTGGTAGAGCTGGGTTATACCAGTGAGACGGATATTGCCAAGGCACTGTCAAGCCAGCTTGGACTGGAAATAGTCTCGCTTAGTGGAATACAGATAGAAGAAAATGTGCTAAAGCTGGTAGACGTGGCAGTTCTGAGAAAATATGTCATGGTACCAATTGGCTTTTCACCGAATAATATGAATGAAGTCCGTGTGGCAATGGCCGACCCGATGGATATGCGTGGAATTGATGATTTTTCTATTATTACTAATCTGCAGGTCGCACCGGTAATTGCCACAACCCATGATATTATGCTTACCCTTGACCGTTTCTATGGAAGCAGTGAAGCAAGGAAGGTGGCTGAGGCATATGCACTGGAGCGCCGGCAGGAAGAGCAGAGGGAACAGGAGAAGGAGAATGATGAAGATATTGCAAATTCCCCGATTGTTCTTCTGGTAAATGCCATGATTGAGCAGGCAGCAAGACAGCGTGCCAGTGATATACATATAGAAGCATTGGAAAGCCGTGTAAGAATCCGCTACAGGATTGATGGTGTGTTATATGAGAAGGCGAGCTACGACATCCGGCTTCTGAATGCAATTACAGCACGTATCAAGATTATTGGCGGCATGGATATATCAGAAAAAAGAAAACCACAGGATGGACGAATTACCCTTGTGGTAGACCGTGTGGAATACGATATCCGTGTATCAATCCTGCCAACGGTTTATGGAGAAAAGTGTGTACTTCGTCTTGCACAGAAGAAAGCACTGACCAAGGATAAGAGGGAACTTGGATTTACCCCGGGGGAGCTGGAAAGCTTTGACCGTATGTTAAAGCATCCGAATGGAATCCTTTTGGTAACAGGACCAACCGGAAGTGGTAAATCAACGACGCTTTACACAGCACTTTCTGAACTGAATACAGAGGATATTAATATTATCACAGTAGAAGACCCGGTAGAGGCGAATCTGGACGGCGTCAATCAGGTACAGGTAAATGCCAAAGCGGATATGACCTTTGCATCTGCACTGCGTTCAATCCTGCGACAGGATCCGGATATTATCATGATTGGAGAAATCCGAGACGAAGAAACTGCAGAGATTGCGGTACAGGCTTCTATTACCGGACATCTGGTAGTAAGTACCCTGCATACCAACAGTGCAGCAGGAACCATTACCCGAATGTTAAATATGGGCGTAGAGGGATATCTTCTTGCAGATTCCGTAATCGGAGTGATTGCCCAGCGTCTGGTGCGGAGACTTTGTCCGAACTGTAAACAGCCGCATAAGCCGACTGAATATGAGCGCAAGCTTCTGAATCTGGATGATTTGGATGAGACGATGATTTTTGAAGCAAAGGGCTGCCCGATGTGTGCCAATACAGGATATAAGGGCAGAATCGGTGTCTATGAGATGATGGAAATCAACACAGAAATGAAAAATGCCATAGCAAAAGATGCTTCCACTGCCGAAATCAAACATCTGGCAGTAGAAAATGGAATGGAAACTCTTGCAGCGGGAGCCAGACGTAAAGTTTTAGAAGGAATTACTTCTGTGTCAGAGCTGGTGGGAGTATCTGCTGAGGATTAAGGAGAACTGGGGATTTTACAATGAACAGAATAGAAATGTTTTTGCGGGAAGGAAATGAAAAAGGAGCATCCGATATCCATCTTGCACCGGGAAGCCCGGTGATGTTCCGGATTGATGGAGAACTGGTTCCTGCATCAGATGAGAAGATAAAACCATTTGAAATAGAAGAAATGATAGAACCGCTGTTGACGGAAGAGCAGAAGGCAGAGCTGAAGGAAAATGGAGAACTGGATTTTGCGTATTCTATCGCAGGCTTTCACAGGGTGCGTTTTAATGTGTTCCGTCAGAGAGGTACTTACGCGGTAGCACTCCGTATACTCTCGTTTGAGATACCGGAAGCAAAGCGGCTGGGTATTCCACCATCTGTGGTTGACCTGACCAACCGCAAGCGTGGACTGGTATTGGTAACAGGACCGACCGGAAGTGGTAAATCTACCACACTGGCGTCTTTGATACATATTATTTCCGAAACATATGCTAAGACAATTATTACACTGGAAGACCCGATTGAGTATTTGCATCCTCACAGCAAGTCAATTGTATTGCAGAGGGAAATCGGTTACGACAGTAAGAGTTATGCGTCAGCACTTCGCGCCGCATTGCGTGAAGACCCGGATGTAATTCTGGTGGGGGAGATGCGTGACCTAGAAACAATCAGTATTGCGATTACGGCGGCAGAGACCGGACATCTGGTATTTTCAACCCTGCATACCAACAGTGCAGCAGCAACCATTGACCGTGTCATTGACGTGTTTCCACCGCATCAGCAGCAGCAGACCAGGATACAGCTGTCAGGTGTTATTGAAGGAATTATCGCTCAGCAGCTTCTTCCAAAGGAAGGCGGTGGACGTGTGGCGGCTTACGAGGTCATGCTTGCCACTCCGGCAATCCGTAACCTGATACGTGAAGGAAAGAGCTTCCAGATACAGTCTATGATACAGACCAGCAAGAAGCTTGGCATGCAGGCAATGGATGATGCCATTTATGACCTTTATATGCAGAATAAGATATCAGCAGAAGATGCCGTAAGTTTTGCACAGGAGCCGGCAGTTATGCAGCAGAAGGTAACGCTATTCTAAACTGCGGAGCATCTGCAGGGAACTGTTAACAGCAGCTTCCGTGGATACCGTAGAATGAGAAAAATGGTTAACAAATTTGAAATTTAACCGATAAATATACTGTAAGGGGGATGAGAAGGTGCCCAGTTATTCATATATAGCAGTGGATGCCATGGGAAAAGAGAAGAAGGCAACCATTGATGCAGAAAATCAGGACAAGGCAGCAGCCCGGCTTAAGAAAAACGGACTTACTTTAATATCCATAAAGGAAGTCGGATTGTTAGAAAAGGACGTTAAATTAAGCTTTGGGCGGAAAGTAAAACCAAGGGATTTAAGCGTGTTCTGCCGGCAGTTTGTCAGTATGATAGAAGCCGGGGTTACGGTAATTGATGCCCTTGGAATGTTAGAGGAACAGACGGAAAATAAGAGGCTTTCCGCTGCACTTCATGAAGTGCGTACCGAAGTGGAGAAAGGACAGACACTATCCGAAGCCATGGGACATCAGGGAGAGATTTTCCCGGAAATGCTAGTGAATATGGTGGCGGCAGGAGAGACCTCCGGTAATATCGAGCTTTCCTTCAGCCGTATGGCAGTGCAGTTTGATAAGACGGCAAAACTGTCCGGCTTAATGAAAAAATCACTGGCTTATCCGGTGGTACTGCTGATTGTGGCAGTATTAATCGTCATTCTGATGGTAGTAAAGGTAATACCGGGATATGCAGCAACCTTTGAACAGGCAGGTATGCAGCTGCCGGGCATCACCCGGGCAATGATGAGCATGAGCCATGTGATTACAAAATTCTGGTATCTTTTCGTGGGAGGAATCCTGCTGATTGTACTTGGTATCCGGGAATGGCGCAAGACAGAGAGCGGAAAGCTGTTCTTTGGTAAAATAGCCATGAAGCTTCCATTGTTTGGCAAGTTAAACATAAAGACATATTCTTCACAATTTGCCCGTACATTAAGTACTTTAATGTATGCAGGAATTCCATTGATTCATGGAATTGATGCAGTCACCAAGCTGATGAAGAACCGCCATTTCCAGCTGCAATTGCAGTCAGCAAGAGAGGAAGTGGCAAAGGGCGTTCCGTTATCAGAACCGCTGCGGAAGGGCGGACTGTTTCCGCCTATGGTAATCCACATGCTTTCTATCGGCGAGGAAACCGGTGATATTGAGGGCATGTTAGACAAGCTGGCCGATTATTATGATGAAGAGGTTGAGATGACTACCCAGACGGTTATGGCGGCAATGGAACCAATGATTATCGTAGTAATGGCAATTATCGTAGTCATTCTGATTGCAGCAATATATGCGCCGATGCTTTCTATGTACAACCAGCTCGGCAACATGTAAAACGAATTAAGATTCCGTAATAGGGGCGGAATTTTAAGATAAAATATTTATATTTATACAAGAAGGAGAATAGCATTATGAACAAGATTAGAAACAGAAAGAACAACAAAGGCTTTTCATTAGTTGAGTTAATCATCGTTATTGCCATCATGGCAATCTTAGCAGGAATCTTAATTCCTCAGTTTGTTAAGTACATCAGCAGCTCCAAAGTATCCGGAGATATCCAGCAGGCAGAGAACATCTACAATGCAGTAGCAGCTCAGTACGCAGATTCTCAGGGAAATGCACCAACAGGTATGACTTATGATGGAAACAAGCATATAGTAGACAAAGATGTTGCAGAGGCATTAGATATGGGAAAAGCAGCACCTACATGTAAAGTAGATTCCACCTATAAATTTATGTATAGCTGTGATGACAAGGGTACGGTTGCTGTATATCTTGCACCAGAAAGCTCGGATGGTTCAGCATATAGTGCTACTACCGATACCAAGATATCTCCATCCATCGAAGGTAAAGATGCAGATAAGTGGAAAAAATAATCCACTGAGTTAAGAAAGGACACTACATACCATGACACCAATGCTTGCACTCATCACAGTATTTATTTTCATATATGGAATTGTCATCGGAAGCTTCTTAAATGTCTGTATCTACCGGATACCGCAGAAAGAAGATATCGTCCGGGAGAGTTCCCACTGTATGAGCTGCGGGCACCGGTTGAAATGGTATGATTTAGTGCCACTGTTCAGTTATCTTTTTTTAAAGGGAAAATGCCGTTACTGTGGTTCGAAGCTGTCAAAGCAGTACCCTATCGTCGAAGCACTCAATGGAATCCTTTATGTAGTTGTATTTTATGCAACAGATTTTAGCTGGGACAGTATTTTATACTGCCTTATGACTTCTGCGTTAATCGTACTTAGTGTGATAGATTACCGCACCTATGAGATTCCTTTTGGAATCAATGTGTTCCTGTTTGTACTGGGGGTTATCCGGTGCGTATTTGGAAAAGGGGACAGAGGAACCTTGATGATTGGTTTCTTTGCAGTAAGCTTGTTCTTGCTGTTATTATCACTTCTTACCAGAGGAGCAGCGATCGGTGGTGGAGACATCAAGCTGATGGCGGCTGCCGGGCTGCTTCTCGGATGGAAGTTGATTATTCTTGCATTTGTGATGGGATGTATTGCGGGCTCTGTGGTGCATCTGTTCCGGATGAAGGTCTGTGGTGCCGGCAGAATGCTGGCGCTGGGTCCATATTTATCGGTCGGGATATTTATTGCCGCCCTGTGGGGGAATGGGATGATAGACTGGTATCTGGGACTTTTTATGTAGAAAAGAGTGATTATAAGTGGAAAGTGTATGAAGCATAGGTATGCTTTCCAGTTATAATCACGAAAGGTGAGTGAAGGATGAAGATATTAAGTATAGAAATAGGTGTTGATGTAACCCATGTATTGGAGATGGATTGCCGGGTGAAGAATCCGAAAGTATATCGAAGCTTTAGCTTTCAGACTCCGGTAGGTGTAATTGGAGAAGCTGGTGTGCGTAAGAGTGAGGAATTCCGCACAGCCTTACATAAGCTTCTGGATGCAAATAAGATTAAGACACGGAAAACTTTATTCGTAGTTAATTCCGGTAAGATAGCAAGCCGTGAAGTGCTGATTCCGATGATAAAAGAAAACCGTATCAAGGATTTCTTGAATACAAATTCGGCAGATTTCTTCCCGGTAGATTTATCCCGGTACCAGCTGGTATACCGGAATGAAGGTGTGGTACAGCAGGACAAGGTAAAGAAGAGAAAATTATATGTATTTGCTGTGCCGGGAGATCTGGTGCAGTCTTATGAAGAACTGGCAGATTTCTGCTCCCTGGAACTTACCGCACTTGACTATGTGGGAAACAGTATTTTCCAGATGATGCATAAAGCGGTAGGAAATAATATCTGCTGTTCTGTAAAATTAGACAATAATGCAACCATGATTACGATTATCAATCAGGGAATGGTTGTATTACAAAGAACAGTATTTTATGGCTTTGAAGAAGTAGAGAAGGTTGTAGTGGATTCCGGTCTTTTCCCGAAGGAACAGTATCCGGCAGCAATGGATATATTACAGCAGACAGACTGTCTGGATGCAAACCAGGCGGCACCGGAAGATGCCATGAATGCCATGCGGGCAGAAGCGGTAGAAGCACTGCGTCCGATGATTGGCAATATCCGGAGGGTATTAGATTATTATCAGTCCAGAAATAATGGGGCAGAAGTAAAAGAGTGTTTCCTGATTGGTAACGGAGCTTATATCAAGGGACTGGACAGACTGATGTCCCTGGAATTGAATCTTCCGGTACATTTGCAGGAAAAAGATGTTTTAAACGGTTTCCGTACATCCGGAGGCAGATTGGATGCTATGTATGAAGCCTGCTATGGAGCAGCAATACAGCCATTAGACTTCGTGTTTGGTTCGGCACAGACTGCAAAGATTATAGAGGAGAAGAAAAAACGCGAATTGTTTGCAGCAAAGCTGATTGGTCTGCTTTGTGTGGCATGTGCTGTGATATTGCTGGCATTATCCGGAGTGCAGAGAATTGCATTATCCCATGAACTGAATAACCTGAATAAGCAGAAGGATGAACTGGAATATATACAGGATATTTATAATGCATATGTGGATACCAAGAGCCAGTATGATGATGTGACAAAAATGAATGGCAAGACAGAGACAGTCAGTGATGCACTGGCAGATGCCATTGAAGAAATGGAAGAAAAATTCCCATCCGGTGTAAAGGTAACAAGCCTTACCAGTAATGGAGAGGGAATTTCCATGGACATTGAAGTATCTACAAAGGAAGAAGCAGCAAAGATTTTGCAGAATCTTGCAACCTTCGATGCTTTCCGCAGTGTAACGACCAACGGAATTACAGAATCCACAGATGAGAACGGTAAAATTACGGTAACATTTTCAGTGATGTGTACCTATGTAAATGGTACAGCAGATGATTCCATTGATACCGAGACCACACCGGAAGAAGATGTCGAGACCTATATGAATGGTGACCAGTATATTTATCCGGATATGGAAGGCAGTACCGAAAGTGGGGAGGCAGACAATGAATAAGGAAAATAAGAAAGTAAACGACAGGGAATTAAAACTGATATTTGTATTAGGCGGCATAGTATTATTTTTCTTAATCTACCAGTTTGGATATCTGAATGTCCAGAAGGCAAATGAAAATTTAAAGAGCCAGGTAGATGAGGTGCGTGGAGAAGTAAAGGTTATGCAGACCATGAAGCAGAACGAAGAGACTTATAAGGCATATACAGATTCCATGACACAGGAAATGCAGGAGGTAATGGATGCAATTCCATCAGAGATCCGTTCGGAGGATAAGATTATGTTTGCCAGAAGCCTTGAAAAAGAGTATGGCTTTCATGTTACCGGCGTAGGTCTTCAGACGGACGAAATGGTTTATGAAATGAATGAAGATGGAAGCAATCCGGCAGATGATGGTAAATTGTTATATCGTACCGTGGTAAATCTTGACTGTGACTGTGATTATACACAGCTTAAGAACTGCCTGCGTGGATTAAAGAAGAATAATTTCAAGATGTCTGTGGATACAGCAAGCTTCGGTCCGGATGAAGAGACCGGGAAACTGAAAGGAAACATGACGGTAAATATGTATTATCTTTACGGAAGTGAGAAACCATATGAACCGTTAACTATTGATGGGGTATCCTTAGGAACAGATGATATTTTTGGAACGGGAACGATTACTCCGTCAGCTCCATCGGATGCCGCAGGTACGGAAGATACCACAGGAACAACAGGTACTACAGGAACAGCAGGTACTACAGGAACAGCAGGTACCACAGGAACAGATACCGGGCGGTAAGAAAAGCCGGACAGTATAGAAGAATATGTGAAAAGCAGAAAGGAGCAGAGACAGTATGAGCGGTTATAATAGCAGAAAGTTAAAACATAAATTAAATCGTAATTTAAATAACCGGGGATTTTCATTAGTGGAAATTCTGATTGCAGTAGCGATTCTCGTACTGTGTGCAGTTCCTTTGCTGAAAGCATTTGTAACATCTGCCCAGACCAATGCCAGGGCAAGACAGAATTTAAATGCGACTACGCTGGCTGAAAATATTATGGAAGAAATAAAAGCAGCAGGTGTTGAAGGCTATGGTGTGAAATCGGGAGACACGGTTACGATAGATGGTGTGGATCTTCCTGTTTATGAGGCTGAGTATAGCAATTACAGCTTTGATGGCAGAGTATATGATGTTAAGGCAGTGATGACACCATCGCAGGAGACCTATCTGGATGGTACGGATGAAAAAGCATATAATGCACAGGGTATCCCGGAGATTTCTGTTATGGATGACAGCCGGGATGCTGTTTATGTAGAGGACAAGAATGCAAGATTTGACATAATAGATGAAAATGCGGATTCGCTGGGCATGAAGGCGGAAGAACTGCTGAATGCATGCAGAACGGAATACCGCTTTGCAGTAAAGGAAAATCACGGCAGATATACCGTTACCCAGACGGTAACATACAGTGATGCTTCCGGAAATACAATCGGAACACCCCAGACCCTGACCATATTTGATTCGGTGCTGACCGGAGCAGATCTCAGAAGTCTTTATGTGTGCTATATTCCGGCACTTCGAACAGCCGGTGATATGTACAGAACGCAGGAGAAGGTGGTAATCGAAAACAGACAGGATATTCCGGTTGATGTATATCTTATCCGTCAGGGCTCGCAGGATACACCACTTGCAGTCAGTATTATAGAAAGTGCTCCATCAACAGTGGCAGCAACACAGATTCATACAAATCTTTCTGTAGATGATAAGACAGACATCGGCAGTATAGAACGAAATGGAAGCAGTATTACAGCAGCTACAGCTAAAAGCGCCTTTGGTTTTCAGAAGATGGGCGAGGCTGCAAAGGCAGATGCAGCCAGACTTTATACAGTAAAAGTAACCGTTAAACCGGTAGATTCGGAAAAATCAATTACCTTAACAGGAACGGCAATGAAGTAAGGCGGGAAAACAATGAACAGATGGAAGAAATCACGGGACAATCGAGGAATGTCACTGGTCATGGTCATTGGAACAGTGGCACTGGTAAGCATACTGGTGGTTATAGTACTGTCTCTTTCTCTGATGAATATACAGATGAAGTCAGTATATAAGAAGTCTGCGGATAATTTCTATGATGCAGAAGCAGCAATGGATGAGATACGTACCGGTCTGCAGCAGGATGTAGCAGATGCAGCAACCACGGCATATCTTTCTGTTATGTCACAATATTCTGCCAGCAGTTATCAGGATGCTGTGCGTCAGAGCACTTTCCGGGAATTGTACCGGAAGGAGTTAAAGAAGAAAATCGGGCAGACCATGGATGATACCCATTATGATATCGGCTATCTTGAGAATTATATCGGTGCGTCCCACCGTTATGAAGCAGCAACCGGTACCGGAGCCAGACTTACAACACAGGATGGCAAAGATGCAGATTTTGTGGTAACACAGTCCGGTCTTGTGATTATGAATCTGGAGCTTTCTTATAAGGATGCAGATGCTTATGAGTCAGTTGTAGATACAGATCTTGTATTAAGCTATCCACAGGTAAACTTTATCCAGTCAACATCAGTACCGGATTTGCTGAATTACTGTGTGGTAGCAGATGAAGGTGTCTGGGTAAACAATGGAAACCGTACACTTACCATGAATGGCAATGTATACGCAGGCGATTATTATACCGGGAGCAGCAGTGACCGGAATGGATTCCACATTGATAACAGTGGAAGTGTAATGCTTGGACTGCGCAAGACGCTGATTACCAGAGGCGGACTTACGGTAGAAAATAAAGGTTCTTTTACAACGGATACCAAAGCTACGATATGGGCAGATAATCTCAATGTTTACAGCAACGCAGCCCTGTCCTTATCCGGCAGTACATATGTATCGGATGATTTGACGATTACCGGAAGCGGTGATGTTACCTTGCGTGGAGAGTATTATGGCTACGGTAATCCGGAGACTGCCAAGGCAGCGGCATCTGTAGTTACAGAAGAAGTCAATGCCAATAAGGCGGCATACAGCAGTGCCATGATTATCAATGGAATTGCAGACAGTGGCAAGGCAAGTATCCGCATGAATGGATTAAAGACACTGATGTTAGCAGGAAATGCCTATATCGGAAGCGGCAATGCCATGATGGGAGAGTCCCTGGCTGTAAAGAGCAGCCAGACGGCATATCTTGCACCGGCAGACTGTTTTCTTATAAAGACTACCAATCCCACAACGGTAGCGGAAGATTTTATGGCAAAGAGTGATTTTGCAGCAACTCCGGAAAAATATATTAATTATGAAGTGTTAAAAAATTATCATGCTTTTGATATCACACCATTATATAAAGATGGTCTGGTTTATTATTTCTTAAAATTCGAGAATGCAAAGGAAGCAGCGGCATTTGACCTTGCATACTACAATGATGCAGACCATGCAGCCACAAGGCAGCAGTACCTGTCTCTTTATGTGGATGACGCAGAATTATCTATCCGGGAGAGCAGCACTGTGGAGAAGATTACCAACGGAAGCATTCTTGTCTGGGATACAAAAGGAATCCGAACCATTGAGCCGACAACCATAAGTAATGGATTAGACGATATTTACGAGGATGGTTATTATGCCGGACTGCAGAGCGGCTGGCAGGATATGTATGCTTCTTATAATATTTCACTGACAAAGGATTATGAGAGGCTTACAACGGAGCAGAAAGCAGCCACTGTATTTGAAAATCTGGTGGATGTAGACGGACTGAAAAAAATTACCGGCACATCCGGAGCAGTAGAATTTGAATTTACCGATGGGGATGGAGTCCGGCAGGTGGCATACGTAACAGATAATGAAGGTGCATCAGCATTGGAGGTGGATGCTTCATTTCTGGGTGGAAAGAATGTACCGCTTATCATTGCAACCGGAGATGTGAACGTTACAGCAGATTACTCCGGCACAATTTTAAGTGGTGGCCAGGTGACCTTTGGCATGCCGGGAAGCAGCAGCTCAACAGTGTCATCTGATATGCAGGATGCTGCCAGAGTCATTCAGAATGCCGAATATAAGAAGGGGTCAGATACCTATATTCTGTCACAGGTATTGAAGAACAGCCAGTACTATGTAGGCAGTATTGGAAAGGCATATACCGGAGAGGATGCCGTGGATGTAACGAAGCTTGTAACCTATCAGAACTGGTCAAAGGAGTAAAGATAAGATGCAGAAAGGGAATCGTATAAGCGGAAAAAAGAATAGTGGATTTTCGATGGTAGAGCTGATTGTTACCGTGGCGATTCTTGCAATTATTTCTGTGGGAGCGTTTCTCCTTACCGGCTCACAGAATGGATGGAAACTGCGTCATGCTGCGGAAAGACTGGATTCGGCACTGGATAAAGCTATGGTTCAGTCTATGAGTAAGAGTGATACTGCAGGTCTTATTGTCTATGAATTAAATGGAGAATATTATGCAGCAATGATAAAGGAATCCTGCCGGGACGGAAATATTTACCGTGTAACTGAGGACAAGGTGCTGGAAAAGTATTCACTTGGAAAAGAACCGCTGACGATTACGCTAAGTTATAAAGGAAAAGACGGGACAGCAGTATCTGATGTTACATTATCCAATGAGGGCAGTGAGAGTAATTTAAGCAGTGCGGCAGAATTTCTCTATGACAGAAGTACCGGAGCAGTTAAGACCGTAAAGGTAAACAGCGTGGAAAGCTATTATACTGGTATACATTTGAAGTTGTCAGACCGTGATATGCAGATAAAAATAAGTGCTGCCACCGGCAGACATGAGATACAGTAAGCAAAAGCAGGGAGGAGGAAAACAAAGTGAGCCACAGGAAATCTTCAAAGAAGTATTGTGAAATCAGAAAATGCGGGATATATGATAATAAAGGATTTACGCTGGTTGAACTGCTGGTAGGAATTGCGATTGTGGCAATTGTCGGCGGGTTGATAGGCACATTTTTGATTTTCTCCACAAGAACATATGGAAAAGTAACTGATGAAGCAGACTTACAGGAGGATGCACAGATTCTCCTATCCCAGATGGATAATTATATTATCGATACAGACAGTGCGCTTCGTTATTATGCAGATGTATCAGAGAGTGGAAGCGGCACGGAAATCTTAAAGGACAGCCTTTATCCGGGTGGAGCAGCAGGACTGACCAGAAAATGGCTGGAGATTTATAAGACCACCGATACCGGATATACGAAAGAGACCGTTTTGTGGACAAAATCCACAGAGAAGCTGACATATAAGCAGGAGACGATTGATGCGGCAGGAACGGTAACTGAAAATATAGAAGAACAGGATCTGGCAACGCATGTAACGGATTTTTCCATTGATCTGACGAAAGTAACTTCATTGCGTCAGGTAACAGTGTCTGTTGCACTTGCCAGTGGAGAGAAAAGTTATGGAGCGGATACTACAGTGTATCTGCGTAACCAGATTGTAGTAAATGGGGAGCCTTATAAACCGGATGCAGCACCGGTCATTTCATCTGTACTTAGCGTTAAGGTTCTGCCACAGACAGTTATGATGCGGCCCGGTGGAAGAAAGGCATTTCAGGCAATTGTCTATGGTAATAATTCACCATCCCAGGAGGTAACCTGGAGTCTTTCCGGAAATACGTCTTCCCTGACCACTATTTCAGAGGACGGACTGCTGTGGATCAGCATGGATGAGAAGGCAAAGACCTTAACGGTAACAGCGACATCGGTACAGGATACCACCAAGTCAGGAACGGCGGAAGTAACAGTAGTACATGGCAAGAAGCTGTCTTTAGGCCAGATCCGGAAATACTGGCTGCAAAGAGGAATGTCCATGTATGTATACGCAAGAGTCAACGGAACCTTAAACGGTTCTATTACCTGGGAATGCAGTCCGCAGGATTTACTTTCTGCTAACCCAACCGATGCAGTGACAGTTGCCGGCGGATATCCATCATTAGATTTAATGAATGCCAGACGTTTTGTAACCAGTTCGTCAACACCACTGGGTGAATATACAGTGAAAGTCAGTGGGATAGTGGACGGACAGCCTTATGAAGATATTGTTGTGATAGAAGTAGTGGATGCATCTTATGTATCAGGTGGTTCCGGAATTGTGAATTTTGATAAACCGAACGGACTGGACTATTGGGTACATGCCGGAGATACCTTAAATCTTTCTACCGTATTGAAACGGACAGATCTTGGAACAAAACGTAGATATGAATTTACAGAAGGCGGCAATATTGATAAAAATGCATATACCTATGAGACATCCGGGTCAGATGATGAGAGACTGACTGTTAAGATAGATGAGGCAGCTTTGGATGGAGAAATTTATGTCACGGTTAAAGTTGAAAACCAATATCAGACAGGCTATGATACGGTAACAATTCATGTGGCAGAAGCACTGGATTTTCCGTATGTTGTAGAAACAACCTACCTTCCGGAGCGTGACAATAGTTTCTGGGCCCGTGTGAATTTCCGTGGACCTGTGTTGATGGCAGAATCAATACGGGAATTTACCAATCTTACTTCCGGAATCAATGGATTGATTGCAAATACCGGTGAGCCTTATAAACTTACATCATCAGAACAGTGGACTGGTGAGGATGTGCGTACGCTGTCTGGTGTGAATGAATTTACACAGGAGGGACCTTCTCGTTATCAGAGTAATAAAATTATCGATATGGAAGGAATTATCATAGTAGACCGTGATATTACTTTTGATGCCATGACGATTCGTTCTAGTGGAGATACCGTAATCTATGTAAAAGGAGAGCATACGATATCGTTTAACTGCAGCGCAACAACTTTTGACGGACTCATTTATGCGCCAGAAGGAACAGTTAAATTTGATTGCCAGTCCGGTTATAGCCGAGGCGTAATCATAGCAAAGAAACTTGATATGAGAAGCTGGGGGAATGCAGATTTCTCCTTTATGGAAAAAAGCAGTGTAATGGATCTGGTTAATACATTGAAGGCAGACTAGCTTGTTGAGAAGTAAAAGAGGACAGGATATATGAAACGGAAGAATTCTTTGAAAAATTCCAGAAAGAGAATCATTCAGGCAACGGTAGCAGCAGTAGCCGGTATAACAGTTGCGGTTGCTGCATTCCGGCCGGTAGAGACTTCAGCAAACGGAGTACTGCCGGGGGTGGAAAGCATCGTTGCACAGAAGATGGCAACAGAAGATAAGACCTATCGGATTTTAGAGATTATGCCGGATGGAGCAGAAAGTGAAATGGGCTATCTTGCAGCGGGCAGTGAGCCGGTAGCCCTAGCAGCAGATGGAATGCTGGCTTACTTTGCAGAGAATGGTATCGAAAATACGCAGCAGGAGAGAATGGATTATATCAACAGCTTAAAGCAGCGTTTGGAGGACGGGAAGATAGCTTCCGGTGATACATCTAAGACACCACTTTATGCAGAAGCTTATGAGGAGACTTTTTTCCCGACAGAGGAGCAGCAGAAGGACTACAAGAAGCTGGTATTTCCGGAAGAACAGTATGAGACAATTACTGCTGAGGGACATTATGCTTACCGGCAGGATTATGACGGAAACTATAATCCCAATGTAGTTTCCTTCTCTTATAATGCAACTGGGGATTATGCAGTAGAATTTGAACGGAGAACACCACTTAAGGATGAAACACCATATAACCAGCCATATGAGTACCGGGATAATGGAACAGATGGTTATTATGAAGCAGTAGAAAATCCTATGACAGGTGGTAATTATTACTATATTTCAGACTTTTACTATGTTGGAGCAGATTCCGAACATGGACATTATCTGGCACAGTTAGATGCTGCAAAACCATATTCATATACTGCATCAGGGGATGGAGCATTTGCATTTGTGCCGGGAACAGCGGAAGAGGACAGTGCAAATCAGTCCTGTCAGGTGGAGATGGGCTCTGTCTGGTATACCGGTGGACTTTATAATAATAACCTGTTCCGGGACTATGTATTAGGAGCATTGTCCAAGGATGATTTAAAGGTGGAAGTAACGGCAGTGACAGAGTCTGGACTTGCTTCCGTAGATGTATCCGGTATGGATTTTATTTATATCGGCGGACAGGGTTATGATACCGGAATGAAATATCAGCTTTCTTCTCCGGAGCTTCTTGCACAGGTGGATAAAATATATAAGAAAATTTTAGGAAAAGCACCGGTTCTTATTGATTCCACTGTCTTAGAAAGTGCACTTACTGATTATAATACTTCTGATATTGCAAAGCTTGTGGTGTGGAGCATCCAGAAGGAGTTAAAGGATGACCCGCAGTCTGTGGATGCGGCAGAATTATGTGATACCGCTTCTTTAAACAGCAATTACACCGGCAATGATACTAATTATGCGGAAAATAATGTTTACTGCATGAAAATGACAGATGCAGACGGGGTACGTCAGCATGTATTTACCGGTCTGCTGGAAGCTTTTCCACAGGAGCTGCAGGAGGCGGAGGGATTTGCACCGGTGCGGGCATTGATTGAGCAGGAGAATACCCTCCGTACATCAGCGGATGCAATTGATACCACGCTTTCAAAGAACATGGTCTTACAGTATATTTTAAATTATCCGTATGAGAGAACCTTTAGTGATAAAGAGGAGCTGCGGGTGCTGGATATCGAACCGGCAATGGGCGCACTGTATCTTGATGAAAATACAGCTGATGACAGGATTCTTACCAAAAAGAAGCTGGCAGACTGGACAGGTGTTGCCATTGAAAATATCAGCATTACCCGGATGACTTCAGCGGAGTTTATTGGTAAAATCGAAGACATGAATATGAAATACGACCTGGTTTACTTTGGGCTTGGTTATGCCGGAGAGAATGGAAATTCTGATGCAAAGCTTCAGGGGGATTATATGAACCGTGATGCTGAAGGAAATACGGTTTATAATGATTCATTGATGAACGGACTGGTCTATGCACATACCGGGGATGCATTCTTAAGAAAGGCTATTCTTGGCGGACTTTTAGATACCGATTATGTAGATAATAATACATCGAATTATCTCTATGGAGGCAATCCGGACAGCTCAAGAGACCCATACGGTGACCGGGATGAGTGGGACAGCGGATTAGGTAAGCTCGTTACCGCAACAAAGACCATCAGTGGTTTCCAGTATGATAATCCAAAGAATAGAAATGACCGTCAGGAAATTACCGTTACAGTAGGAAATGTAGGAGTATACCGTGCCAGCGGAAATGATATAACAGAGAGCAAGAAACGTGATCTGGAAGAATTCCTCGGAGCGAAATATCCGGTTCTTTTTGCACAGAATTTTGTGACCACAGAAGGTGAAATCAATGCAAAGGTGGTAGATAATTCTTCTGTTTTATATCAGTTCGCAAAGGAAAATCTGGCACAGGATAATGTCTTTTACCTGGATACCGAAGGCAAGCCAAATGATGAGAGCAGCTTCCGGTACTATATTAATATGCCAAAGGTTAAACTTGCCATGCTCAATCCGTCTACCGGAGTAGAAGAGAGTGATACGGCATTAAGTACAGGAACAGCACGTACTACGGATAACAATTATGGCAATAAAATAGTAGAAATCCGTACCGATAAGAAGGATTCCGGAGTCTATACGCTGCGTTACCGCTTCCGGATTGACAGTTCCGTAGATGCCAGTGCGGCTACGGTATATCATGCAGGACTTTATTTTGATATGAATGCCGATGGTAAATTTATCGAAAATGATACCTATTCCGAACGGCAGAAGGACTGCATCATTTTTGATGCTTCCGGCAATGAAGTCAACCGGGATGCAGCAGGAGAATATCAGTTAAGCAGCGGACAGGAGTACTATCTTGAGAAAGACATTCCAGGTGACTATCGTGGTATGCTGACCTGGAAACTGGAACTGACCCAGACCACCAATGCCTATATCCGTACGGCTAAGACAGGTTATACGATTGTATCAAGAACAGCTGGTGATGACAGTGTACAGGTTGTTAAGGTACTTCAGATTATGGGAAATAATAATGAATGGGGCGGTTACTTTAATCTTTCTCAAGATAGAGACATGCAGGATTTTATCAGCAATTTTGAAAATACGGAAGGAGTCCGGTTTGAAATTACAGCAATTCCAATGCGCAATTTCGATGGCAAATATACATCCTTTGAACAGCTGAAGGATTATCAGATGTTAATCTTTGGTTTCCAGGACAGTTATTCGGATATGACCAATGCTGACACGCTGGCAGCAGTAGATGATTATATAGTCAGCGGACGGAGTGTATTGTTTACCCATGATACCTCTTCCTTTGTCAATGTGGCAACCGAGCAGATGTACTGTCAGGATAATCCGGATGGCGATAATGGATGGAACCCGGGCTGGCTTAGCAACCAGGGTAATGCAGGAGATTTTAACCAGGTAGAACGTCACTGGGGCTATATGGTAAACCAGAAATTCCGTGGTGTTCTTGGAATGGATCGTTATGGAATTACTTATAATAAGAGGACTTCCAAAGACCCGCAGGCGGCACAGCTTCGTTCCCTGCTATTAAAGGAAGGTCAGCTTTTAGACATCAGTACTACTACAGATGCCTCCGGCAATGAGATAACAACCGGAACCATTGATACGGCACATGGTGGCGTAACCACAAGAGAGAATCCGGATGGCAGCGGGGCACTGACTTCTGCAGTATTAGGAAGTGATAAGGATATTGCGTATGTACCGGGAACGAATCAGAAGCAGTCCTATGGACAGACACAGGGTTATACTTATGGAGCAATCAATTTCCATTATTATTATAATGCTCCGTGGCAGTGTACAACGGAAGCAAAGTATGCTTATAACCAGTACATGATGTGGCGTACACTTCCGTTACCAACACAAAGAAATGATGTTTCTCTTGGAAACCTGAAAAACAATGCCAGCATGTATGCAACCCAGGTAAATGATGGACAGATTACCCATTATCCATATGAGATTGGCAGTCAGATTACGATAGCTAATACCCATTACCAGTATTATCAGCTGAATATGGATGAGGATATGGATGGAGATGAAAACAGTGATATTGTAGTGTGGTACTGTCTGGGAGCATCCGGTGATGGTTCGGCGATTTATACCAGTTCCCCGAATGATGTGCGGAACAATTATTATATTTACAACATTGGAAATATTACCTATTCCGGTGTGGGACACAGTACAATAAGTAACGTGAATGAGAAGCAGTTATTCTTTAATACCATTGTTGCAGCGTACAAGACAAGAATCAAAGATCCGGTAGTAAAGCTTTTAGAGAATGGAAGCCGTACTTCAGCAGAAAAGGAAGCTGTTTATGTACATACTGATAATGCCATCGGAAATAAGGCACTGGAAAATGAAGTAAGTTTTTATTATACCGTAACAGATTCGAATCTCGTCACATCGGATAAGGAAATCAGTGTGGATTATTCCATGGTAGATAAGAATGGCAGCAGTATTGCAATTCCGGTACAGGCAGCAGAAAATCAGGTGTATATCACAACAGAAGCAGTAAACGGAGATACGGTTACGACAGATTCTGCCGGAAGACTGAGAGGCTTAAAGAGCGGGGAAGTGTATAAAGCCACAGTTCATAACCTGACGGATACAAAAGTACAGGAGGCAATTACCAATGGTAATATGCGGATTGCAGTCCATGCAGTCAGTACCTTTGACTATTATGGAGACAGCTATGGTCTGGGTGAAAATGCTCAGAGCATACCGCAGAGCAGTACATCTATGAAAATATTAGGAACAACGCTGTTTGATTTGGATTAGAAGAAAAGAAAAAATATTTATTGAAAAACTGGGAACGAAATCGTATAAGACCGGAAAAGCAATCTGTAAAATCAAAAAAGGGTTGAAAAACTGGTAACGTTACCATATAATAAAACCATGAAGAACCAAGTAGGGTGAATGGTCGCGGCTGCATTGTCGAAAGACATACAGACGAGGAAAGTCCGGGCTTCGCAGGGCAGGATGCCGGATAACGTCCGGTGGAGGCAACTCCAAGGAAAGTGCAACAGAAATGTACCGCCAGGTAACTGGTAAGGGTGGAAAGGCAGTGTAAGAGACTACCGCATCTCTGGTAACAGAGATGGCTCTGTAAACCCCATTCGAAGCAAGACCAGATTTAAGCATTGACGTGGCCCGCCAGCTTAAGGTAGGTTGCTTGAGGCGGTTGGCAACAGCCGTCCTAGATAGATGACCATTTTCAACATAACCCGGCTTACAGCCCTGCTTGGTTTCTTACTATCAAATCTAATGTAATTCTAAAATGTTTCTTAAAAGACAATAACTCTGTTGACACAGAAAAGCAGGGGACTTAAGATGAATATCAGGGTATGGTGATATGTGAACATACATATCACCATATTTTTGCGTAAGCATCTGTAAGGAACTGCCGGTGGCAGGTGCGTAGATATAAAAAGAAGAGAGGTCTTATATTTGAAAGAGAAGTTAGCGAGATTTATGTCAGGAAGATATGGAGTAGATCAGTTATCAAGATTATATCTTGGAATTGCACTGATATTACTGGTAGTTTCAATTTTTAGCCACCTTGGTATATTTTATATAGCTGGAATTGTTCTTCTGGTGTATACTTATTATCGTATGTTTTCGAAGAACATTTCCAAGATGTATGCACAGAATCAGAAGTATTTGAATGCAAAATATCGTGCGGTGGTAAAAAAGGATGCATGGAAGAAACAGTGGCAGCAGCGTAAGATTTACCGGTTTTATCGTTGTCCGGGATGTAAACAGAAGGTTCGTGTCCCAAAGGGAAAAGGTAAAATCTGCATTACCTGTCCAAAATGCAGAATGGAATTCATAAAGAAAAGTTGAGCTGTAGCTATTTGGAGGAAGCAGTATGTTTGGATATGTAAATATCAATCGTAATGAATTATCAGATGAAAATAAAAAGATTTACCAGGGTTATTACTGCGGACTTTGTCAGAAACTAAAGGAGGTTTCCGGCCGTAAAGGCCAGATGCTTTTAAACTATGACATGACATTTCTGGTAGTGCTTCTGACCGGACTTTATGAGCTGGAGGATAAAAGCACAGATTTTGTATGTGCACTGCATCCGACGAAAAAACGGACAGCCAGAATCAATGAAGCAACAGAATATGCTGCTGATATGAATATTATTCTTTCCTACCAGAATTTTGAAGATGACTGGAGAGACAATCGTTCTTATTCGAAAAAAGCATTTGCCAGAATGCTGGGAAAAGATTATAATCGCATCATGGCAAAATACCCAAGACAGGTAAAGGCAGTAGAAACCTATATCGAAGAACTGGGTAAGGCAGAGGATGCACAGGAATCCAATATTGATAAAATATCAGGACTGACAGGAACCATGCTGGGCGAAATTTTTGCATGGCGGGAAGATATATGGGCAGAAGAACTCAGATATTTTGGATTCTATTTAGGGAAGTTTGTTTATCTGATGGATGCCTATGAGGATTTTGAAACAGATAAGCGTAAAAATGCATACAATGTTTTCCGTGTACAGCGGAAAGAGGATATGCAGAATCTGGATACCTTTGTGAAGCTGTTGCTGACCAGTATGATGTCAGAGTGTGCCAAGTCCTTTGAACGTCTGCCAATTCTTATGCATGCAGACATTCTGCGGAATGTATTATATTCCGGAGTCTGGACGAAATATGAGTACAACAGACTGAAACGTGAGCGGAAGCAGCAGAAGCTTCTTGAAAAACAGAAAGCAGAAAAACAGAAGGCAGACAGGAAAAGTGCAATAAAGTGAAGTTAAGAATTAAGAAGGAGTAAGTAGTATGGACCCATACAAGGTGCTGGGCATAGCTCCGGGAGCAACAGATGAAGAAATCAAACGGGCATACCGGAATCTGAGCCGCAAATATCATCCGGATGCCAATGTAAATAATCCTGACCGTGCACAGGCAGAAGAAAAATTTAAAGAAGTACAGATGGCGTATGACCAGATTATGAAACAGAAACAGCAGGGTTACAGCTATGGAAGCGGTTACGGCGGCGGTGGCGCCTACGGTTATGGTGGTTTTGGCTATGGCAGAACCAATGGTGCATATGGAAACAGCGGTTATGGCAGCAGTGCTTCCGGTGAATCGGTAGAGATGCAGGCGGCTGCAAATTACATCCGGAATCGTTGTTTTAAAGAAGCATTGCATGTGTTAGACGGCATTTCTGACAGAACGGCACGCTGGTATTATTACAGTGCAATTGCCAATGCCGGAAGCGGTAATAATGTAACGGCAAAGGAGCATGCCAGTCAGGCTGTCAATATGGAACCGAGTAATATGGAATATCGTCAGCTGCAGCAGCAGTTAGAGTTTGGTGGAACATGGTATCAGAGCAGAGGCGGCGAATATGAACGACCATATTCCGGCAGCAGCGGCTGGTGCATGAGTATGCTGTTATTGAATCTTTTATGTAACTGTTGTTGTTTCAGACCATATTAGAAAAACATATTTTAGAAGTTCTTTTTTATTTGCAAGAATGAAAACTTCTGCTATACTGTAGAATGAAAAAAAACAGAAATGGAGATTAGAAATGAGAATTTTAGCTGAAAATACATCATGTATCGTAATTGACTATCAGGAGAAGATTTTGCCGGCAATGTCAGGAAGAGAGGAACTTGTGGCAAATTCTGCTGCATTATTAAAGGGACTTAATTTATTGGAAATACCGATGGTATTGACCACACAGTATGCCAAGGGATTAGGAAATAATATTCCGGAGATTTGTGAAGCAATTGGAAGTGATGTGGCATATGACAAGACCACATTTTCTGCATATGAAACAGAAGCGGTATATGAAGCAATGGATAAAGAGCGTAAAAATGTCCTGATTTGTGGGATTGAAGCACATATCTGTGTACTTCAGACAGCCATTGATTTAAAGGCAGCAGGATATCAGCCGGTTATCGTAGCAGACTGTGTATCTTCAAGAAAAGAACTGGATAAGGAACTTGGTTTAAAGAGAGCAGAACAGGAAGGCATTCTGATTACATCTAAGGAAGCTATTTTATTTGAATTGACACGTAAGGCAGGCGGACCGGTATTTAAACAGATTTCTGCACTGATTAAATAAAGGAGACAGGATATGCTGCAAAGATTTTATCCCGATGAATATCTGGATTCTACCTATGTCATAGACTTTGATAAACTTTATGAAGAGGGATACCGGGGCATTATTTTTGATATTGATAATACTCTTGTTCCACACGGAGCACCGGCGGATGAGCGGGCAAAAAAGCTGTTTGCTCATTTAAAAGAGCTGGGTTATCATTGTATGCTGTTATCGAATAACAAGGAACCACGGGTGAAGATGTTCAATGATGCGGTAAATGTTTCTTATATTTACAAGGCAGGGAAACCGTCAACGAAAAATTATCTTAAGGCAATGGAAGAGATGGGAACCACCACGGAGAATACGTTATTTGTGGGAGACCAGATATTTACTGATGTGTATGGGGCAAACCGTGCGGGAATCCGTACAATTCTGGTAAAACCGATACATCCGAAAGAAGAAATACAGATTGTTTTAAAGAGATACCTGGAGAAAATTGTGTTATTTTTTTATACAAGGAAGAGAAAGAAGGAAGAAAAATCATGAAAATCGGAATTGGAAATGACCACAGTGCAGTCGAAATGAAATTCGCAATTAAAAAGTATTTAGAGGAAATGGGACATGAAGTTGTAAATTACGGAACAGATTCTACCGAGAGCTGTGACTATCCGGAGTATGGTGAAAAAGTAGGACGTGCAGTTGCAGCCGGGGAAGTAGACTGTGGCGTATTAATCTGTGGTACCGGGGTTGGAATCTCTTTAGCTGCTAATAAGGTAAAAGGTGTCCGTGCAGCAGTATGTTCTGATGTAACAACTGCGCATCTGGTAAAAGAACATAACAATGCCAATATCATTGCATTTGGAGCAAGAATTGTTGGAATCGAGAAGGCAAAAGATATTGTAAAAGCATACCTGAATGCAGAATTTCAGGGTGGCAGACATGAAAAACGTATTGCCATGATTCACGAAATTGAATCAAGATAGGGTAAAGTCATAAAAAAAGGTTGAAAAATGGCTTGTTTTATTATAGAATAGAACGAGTGAGTGATAAGTTTGGAATGAGAATTTTTTCCAATACCCGTAAGAACCTGCCAATGGCAGCGTCTTATGGTGCTTAGCAACGAAAATTAGGAGGAATATCGATGATTTCAGCAGGAGATTTCAGAAACGGAATTACAATCGAATTAGAAGGAAATATTTATCAGATTATTGAATTCCAGCACGTTAAACCTGGAAAGGGTGCTGCATTTGTCAGAACCAAATTAAAGAATATCAAGAGTGGCGGTGTAGTTGAGAAAACTTTCCGTCCAACAGAGAAATGCCCACAGGCACGTATCGACCGTAAAGATATGCAGTATTTATATTCTGACGGAGATCTGTATTACTTCATGGATGTTGAAAACTATGAGCAGATTGCTTTAGATAAGACAACCATCGGTGATACCTTAAAATTTGTAAAAGAGAACGAAATGTGTAAAATCTGTTCTCACAATGGCAACGTATTTGCTGTTGAACCACCATTGTTTGTTGAACTTCAGATTACAGAGACAGAACCTGGATTCAAGGGTGATACTGCAACAGGTGCAACAAAACCTGCAACTGTTGAGACTGGTGCAACTGTAATGGTTCCATTATTCGTAGAGCAGGATGATGTCATTAAAATCGATACAAGAACTGGTGAGTATTTATCCAGAGTATAATTTCATGCGAAATATGTGGGAGTTTCAAAACAGTTGTTTTGAAACTCCTTTTTCTGTTGCCGGGTATTAGGAAAGAACTGTCAGTGGCAGTATCAGCAGGTTATGGCAATGAGAATGGAAAGTTGAGGAAACAGGCTATGCAGGAAGAAAGCAGAAAAGAGAAAAATTTCATAAAAAGGATTTATCATGCAGAAGCACCAAAGTGGTTGAAATATGCGATATTATTCGGATATCCGGTTCTGCTTTTTTATATTACTGCATTTATGACATATAATCCTTTTGTAAGAACCAGGTGGAGAGCACAAATTCTAAATCTCCTTTTATTTGAGGCTTTTGTGTGGCTGCTGCTGGCGATTACCGGAAGTGCAGTGATTGCACTTCGCACGGAGACAATTCTTGGAATTGCACTGAGCATTGCGAATTATTATGTCATTTCCTTCCGTGGTTCTCCGGTGGTTCCGTGGGATTTACTGTCCCTTGGAACGGCAGCCAGTGTTGCCGGAGGCTATGATTATACTTTGCCGCCCCGTCAGATTGCATTGATTCTTCTGATGCTCTTTCTGGCATTTACGGAGCGTTATGCAAAGATTCATATTTCACGGAAAAAGATATTGCTCCGTGCAGGTAGTGCTGTGATTTCTATTGCCTGTATGGCAGGAATTGGCTGGATGGTACAGGATGATGCAATGGTAAGTGAATTACAGCTTTATCCGTTTCTTTTTACGCCTACAGTCATGTATGAACGAAATGGCTTTGCAGTGACGTTTCTTATGGATATGCAGTATCTTAAGGTGGAGAAGCCGGAAGGATATTCCGTTGAAAAGGCAAAGGAATTATTAGAAAATGAGGATGGTCTTGACTGGACGGCATCCGACCAGAGAAATAATGTTGGAAAGGAATTCACAAATCAGAAAGAAACAACAGACCAGCTTCCGAATGTTATCGTCATTATGGATGAAGCCTTTTCCGATTTGGGGGTTCTGTCCGATGAGGCGCTTCCGGTAAATGAAGACTATATGCCGTTTATTCACAGCCTGCAACAGGGGGCAGAGAATACCCAGACCGGATATTTGAATGTATCCGTAAAGGGTGGAAATACAGCAAATACGGAATTTGAATTTTTAACGGGAGATACCATGGCATTTCTTCCGGCTGGTAGTATTCCGTATCAGCAGTATATTACGAAGGATACACCAAGCATGGCATCCTATCTAAAGAGCTTGGGCTATGAGACATATGCCATGCATCCGTATTATGCGTCCGGCTGG
Organism: Roseburia sp. CLA-AA-H209; assembly: GCF_020687575.1. Taxonomy (NCBI): domain Bacteria; kingdom Bacillati; phylum Bacillota; class Clostridia; order Lachnospirales; family Lachnospiraceae; genus Roseburia; species Roseburia sp. CLA-AA-H209. The sequence continues at coordinate 73,872 of NZ_JAJEQU010000010.1, read as the reverse complement.
AACCGGGATAAGATATATCCGCTGCTGGGATTTGACAGCTTTTATTCTTCCACGGATTTCTTTGGTTCCACCTATGAGCGGGGCTATATTGATGATTCATCCTGTGTGGATAAGATTATTGAGACATATGAGAAGAAGGATGCAGGAACGCCGGCATTTATCTTTAATGTAACCATGCAGAATCACAGCCCATATACCGACGGCTATCAGAATCTTCAGGGAAATGTTACAGTAGATGGAACGGTATCTGCCCAATTATCGGAATATCTGACACTGGTAAAATTATCGGATGCTGCATTGGAAAAGCTGATTGATTATTTTGAGACACAGGACGAACCTACGGTTATCGTATTCTTTGGTGACCACCAGCCGACAGATGCGGTGGTGGAGCCAATCTGGAATTTAGAAGGCAAATCATCCTCTGATTTAACAGAAGAAGAAAATCAGCTTCGTTATAAGGTGCCTTATGTTATCTGGGCAAATTATGATATTGATGAGGCGGTAAATCAGGAGAGCAGTGCCAACTATCTGGGGGCACAGATGATGGAAGCAGCAGGAATTCCGTTGTCGGATTATCAGAATTATTTACTGGAACAAAAGAAGGAGATGCCATTGATTTCCACGCAGCATACAGAAGCAGAAGGCAGTGATGCATGGCTTAATTATCAGACGCTGCAGTATTATCTTTTATTTGACTGGGATGGAGAAAAATAGAAATGAAGGAAAGATTACTTCGAATCAAAAACAATAAGAAGATGCCGTTAATACTGGCTTTTTGCATTCCGTTTTTTCTTGCACTGGGAGTCTGTATCGGCCATGAGATTTATCCTTTTGGCAATCAGTGTTTTCTGCATATTGATATGTATCACCAGTATGCACCGTTTTTTACAGAATTCATGAATAAGTTAAAGAGCGGAAGCGGGTTATTATATACATGGAATCTGGGGCTTGGTACAGATTTTGTATCCCTGATGGCATATTATCTTTCCAGTCCTTTTAACTGGCTGTTATTATTATGTCCGTCTAATCTGGTAATCGAATTTATGACGGTATTGATTCTAATTAAGATTGGACTTAGCGGACTTACTTTTGCATTTTACTTAAACCGGCATTATAAAGATAATGGATATCGCATTGCTTTATTTGCGGTATTCTATGCGTTATCCGGGTTTATGTGTGCTTATAACTGGGATATTATGTGGCTGGATACGGTAGTGTTATTGCCGCTTATTTTGCTGGGTCTGGAAAGATTGGTAGAAGGAAAGAAGATGACGCTTTATGTGGTAACACTGGCGGTTTCGATTCTTTCAAACTACTATATTTCCATTATGGTCTGCATCTATCTGGTGCTTTATTTTGTGATTCTGATATTAGATCAGAAAAGCGGAATAGGAAAAGCAATTCTTAAATTTGCGACCGGCTCTATCCTGGCAGGCGGTATGGGAGCAATACTGATTCTGCCGGAGATTGTGGCATTAAGCGGAAGTGGTTCCGGTGGAATCTCTTTTCCGGAAAAAATGGAGTGGTATTTTGGCCTGCTGGATGAAGCAGCAAGGTTCTGCATTGGTGTCGAGCCGTCTTCTACGGTAGGACATATGCCGAATCTTTACTGCGGAGCGGCAATTTTATTATTATTATTCCTTTATCTTTTAAATCGCAGGATCCGAATTGGCACAAAGATTCCAAGACTCTTACTGGTGGCATTTTTCTTTGTGAGCTTTGCAAATAATAAACTGGATTTTATCTGGCATGGCTTTCATTTTCCGGATGGACTTCCGGCAAGACAGACCTTTTTATTTGCATTTTTACTGCTGACCTTAGGTTATGAAGCAGTGCGGGAAGAAAGAGGCAATAGCATTTTTAAAATCCTATTTGCATTCCTGTTAGCGGAGCTGGTATTGGTTTTATGTTTCCGGTTTACAGATTTAGAGCAGGTGACACCGGAGCAGATGCTTTTAACAGGACTTTTGATTTTAGGTTATGCACTTCTGCTGTTATTCTATCGGCGGAAGGATAAGACGATGCGGACTATCGTATCGATATTTGCGGTGATTCTGGTATGTGCCGAGGCAGGCGTAAATCTTGACACGACCAGTATTTCTACTACCAGCCGGACGCTGTATACCCAGCATTTAGAGGATTATAAAACACTGGCGGAGACAGCAGGAGCAGAGGATGACGGTTTCTTCCGTATGGATAAGTTTAACCGGATGACGAAGAATGAGTCGGCACTTTCAAACTATGCATCCGCATCTATTTTTTCTTCTCTTATAAATAAAGATGTGGCAGATTTCTACCGGGAGATGGGAATGGAAGGCGGTAAGAATTATTACTGCTATAATGGTGCAACGATGCTTACTTCCTCGCTGCTTTCGGTAAAATATATCCTGACGGACAGTGCAGAAGAGGAAAGTCCGTATCGAAGTCTGATATCAGAACAGAATGGCATATACTTATATGAAAATACTTATACACTGCCACTTGGTTTTATGGTAGATAGTGATTTGACGGAAAAGTGGGATTTTACCCTTGGAACACCGATAATGGCACAGAATGAACTCGCCTATGCCCTTGGTGCAACGGAGAATCTTTTAGAGCCGGTGGATGCAGAATTACATGATGGCAAAACCGTGATTCAGGTAACGGAAACCGGCTATTATTATGGTTATTATACGATGAAGGATGCCAAAACCATTACCGCAACCACTGGAAACCGCACGCGGACATTTTCTAAATGTGACCATGTCTATTTACTGGATTTGGGATATTGTGAGGCTGGGGAAGATATTACGCTGACTTCTGCCGATACGGACCAGATACTGGTGCAGGGCTACCGGTTAAATGATGCAGCATTTCAGGCAGCATATCATACATTATCCCAGCAGACCATGGAGTTAAAATCCTACAGTGACAGCAGAATCGAAGGCAGCATCAACGTAAAAAAAGCCGGAACTCTTTTGCTGTCCGTGCCGGATGATGAAGGCTGGCATGTCTTTGTGGATGGGGAAGAAGTGGATTATGAGCATTTCTGCGATGCGTTTATCAGCATTCCATTAAAAGAAGGCAGCCATGATATTATATTAAAATATACAACACCGAATCTGAAACTGGGAGCATTGCTTTCCGGTGGAGCATTGTTCTTATTCCTTTGCATTACCTGGATACCGGTTGTTGTGAGAAAACGAGGAGAGAGGGCATGAAGAAAAAAATAACATTTCTGATATTTACGGTACTGGCGGTACTTTGTGTTGTTTATTCGGGGATGGTACTGGCAACGGGTTCCGGAACATCATTTTTTCTTGTGTGGATTGGGCTGGCGGTACTTTTCTTCCTGTTTGGGTATTCTATCTGGAAATCTTTCTGGAAGAAAGTTCCCCGGCTGGTTAAGGGAATCTGTATTACTGTCGTTGCAGTGGGATTTACAGCATTTTTCATCGTAGAAGGCTGCATCATAAGTCAGATGCATGAAAAAGGCGAAGCGGGACTTGACTATATTATTGTGCTGGGGGCACAGGTGAGGGAAAGCGGACCAAGTGCTGCGTTAAAATACCGGCTGGATGAGGCAGTGGAATATTTAGAGGATAATCCAAAGACAATCTGTATCGTATCCGGCGGACAGGGTGCAAATGAACCATATTCCGAAGCCGAAGGAATGGCACAGTATTTAAAAGAACAGGGGATTGATGCGTCCCGGATTCTCTTAGAGGATAAGTCCTTAAATACAGAGCAGAATATGGAGTACAGCAAGGCATTGATAAAAGATGGGGCATCCGTTGGAATTATCACCAATGATTTTCATCTGTTCCGGGCAAAGCAGATTGCACGAAAATACGGACTGGACAATGTCTGTGGAATAGCAGCAAAGTCTACACCGGTTTATCTTCCAAATAATATGCTGCGGGAATTTTTGGCAGAGATAAAATTTTTGCTGTAATGAGAATATTTACGAAAATAAGATATTTACAAATCCCAAAAAATTGGATACATTATTATGTGTAGACAGTTTTTGGAATTTTTTGCTGCCGGCTATCTGAAAGAGTTGCCAGCTTTTGGAAAATGAGGAAAAAGTACATGAAGAATAAGCGGACATGTGATTATATAGCAGAAGCAATCCAGAATGAAATATTATCCGGAAGAATGGAAGCGGGGGAGCCGTTAAGACAGGAAGAACTGGCGGAAACTTTAGGATTTTCAAGAATTCCTATTCGTGAGGCATTGCAGATTTTAGAGAATCAGGGACTGGTTCGGAGACTGGAAACAAGACATGTGGTGGTTGCAGACTTTTCGGAGAAAGTGATGGATGAAATCTTTGAACTGATTTGCAGGGTGCAGCAGCGGGCAATCCTGGATATGGCGGAGGATGAAACGGAATGGGAAATGGCTGTTGAAGAAGAGGAAGACTTTCATACATTTATATATACCTGTATTTCCAATGAGTTTTTCCGAAAACTATTAGAAACAGCAGCTGACTGTTTTATACGGTATGCAGTAAATGAAACTGAAGATGGGAAAAATGTTGCAAAGAGGAAGAAGAGAATACAGAAGCTGGAGACTGTACGGAAGGCATATGGAAAAGGTGATACCGGAAAGGTGGAACAGGAGCTGGAAGCATATTATGGACTGTTGACAGAGAGTGTAAGAAGAGAAAGAGAATTTCAATCATGAATGGATTAAAACCAATTAAAATTCCTTCTGCAAAAGAGAAGGTGGCTGCAGAACTGCGGAAGGCAATTTTGTCAAGAAAGATGAAAGAGGGAGAAAGCCTTTCTTTAGAGAGTGTGGCAGAACAATTAAATGTGTCAATTACACCTGTGCGAGAGGCTTTTCAGATTTTAGCAAGAGACGGATTGATTAAGCTGCGTCCAAATAAAGGTGCTATTGTATTAGGAATTACAGATACATATATCAGAGAACATTATGAACTCAGAGCAATTTTAGAAAGTGCCTGTGCAGAGCTTGCCTCAGCAGAAACTGTTGATATCAGTGGAATTAAAGAAATCTATGAAGAAGCTAAAATCTCATTGGAGCAGGGAGATTACAGTAATTATGCCAGCTTAAACCGGGCATTTCACAGTGAAATCTGGGAGGCTGCCGGTAATCATAAAATGGCAAATATGATAGGAGAATTATGGAATGGACTGTCAATGGGCAATATGGTGACAGAGCAGGAGTATGCAAAGATTTCCATAGAGGAGCATGGACGGATTATGCAGGCAATTGAGGCGAGAGATGGAGTTCTTGCCAGAGAGGAAATGTACCGCCATATTATGCGAAGCCGGGATGATATGCTCACCTATTATCAGTAATGTACAAAAATGAAAGCATAAAATTATAGAATGTGCCGAAGTTGTCAAAAAGTGTTGACTGCTTCGGCATTTTGTTATATTGTTTAATTAGAAATTGGATACATTATCAAATATCAAATCCAAAGTAAAAGGGGGCAGGAAGGTATGAGTCCAGCAACAATAACATTATTATTTTTATTGTTTGCCATTGTAATGTTCGTGTGGGAGAAAATCCCACTTGGGGTAACTTCTATGATAATCTGCGTGGGTCTTGTTGTAACAGGGGTGTTAGATTTCAAGACTGCATTTGCGGGATTTATTGACAGCAATGTGATTTTATTTGTAGCAATGTTTATCGTAGGTGGGGCACTGTTTGAAACAGGAATGGCAAATAAAATTGGTGGTATAGTAACACATTTTGCCAAGACAGAACGCCAGCTCATCATTGCCATTATGGTAATCGTTGGATTAATGAGTGGTGTACTTTCAAACACAGGAACAGCAGCAGTGCTGATTCCGGTTGTAATCGGAATTGCAGCCCGTTCCGGCTATTCACGTTCAAGATTACTGATGCCATTAGTATTTGCAGCAGCCATGGGAGGAAATCTTTCCCTGATTGGTGCACCGGGAAATCTGATTGCACAGTCCGTAATGGAAGAGATGGATATGAGTTTTAGCTTCTTTGAATATGCCAAGGTTGGTCTTCCGATATTGATTTGTGGAATTATCTATTTTGCCTTTATTGGCTACAAATTTTTACCGGACAAATCAGGCGAGAAAGACAGCAGCTATGATGAACAGAAAGATTTTTCCAATGTACCGAAATGGAAACAGGCATTATCTTTGATTATTTTAGTGTTGACACTTCTTGGCATGATATTTGAAGAGCAGATTGGAATTAAGCTTTGTATCACAGGATGTATCGGAGCATTGGCACTTATTTTGACAGGTGTCATCAGTGAGAAGAATGCATTAAAGTCCATTGATTTAAAAACAATCTTCCTTTTTGGTGGAACACTTTCACTAGCATCTGCATTGCAGACAACAGGAGCAGGTGAGGATATTGCTAAGAATGTAATTGGAGTTTTGGGAGAGAATCCTTCTCCATATGTTCTGACCTTTGTGGTATTTATGCTGTGCTGTATTTTAACAAACTTTATGTCCAATACAGCAACCACGGCACTGATGGCTCCAATCTGTGTATCGATTGCACAGGGAATGGGTGCAGACCCAAGAGCAGTATTGATGGCTTGCGTAATTGGTGGGTCCTGTGCTTATGCAACACCAATTGGTATGCCGGCAAATACGATGGTTGTAACTGCAGGTGGTTATACATTTAAAGATTATGCAAAAGCAGGAATACCGTTAATTCTGGTAGCAACTGTAGTCAGCATGATTTTACTTCCAATATTATATCCATTTTTCCCATAAGGGAGCAGCAAAGTCAATTGTAACTGGACGATGAGGACAGTTATCACAATAAAATTCTAGGAGGAAAGAAATATGTCAAATGAAAAACAGGTAGAACAGCTTACCACCTATATGGCAAACTTTATTGCACATATAGCAAAAAAATTACCGGATGATGTAATTGCAAAATTAAAGGAGTTAAGAGAGAAGGAAGACAGTCCGTTATCAAAAACAATTTATGATACGATGTTTGAAAATCAGCGCCTTGCAGTAGAATTGAACCGCCCAAGCTGCCAGGATACCGGAGTATTACAGTTCTGGGTAAAATGCGGTACGAAATTTCCACTGATTGATGATTTGGAAGTATTATTAAAAGAGGCAGTAGTAAAGGCAACTTTTGAAGCTCCATTAAGACATAACAGTGTAGAGACATTTGATGAATACAATACCGGAAAAAATGTTGGAAAAGGAACACCAACTGTATTCTGGGATATTGTACCAAATAGTGATAAATGCGAGATTTATACTTATATGGCAGGTGGCGGATGCACCCTTCCGGGAAAAGCAATGGTATTGATGCCGGGCGAAGGATATGAAGGTGTTACCAAATTTGTTATGGATGTTATGACTACTTATGGATTAAATGCCTGCCCACCACTTTTAGTCGGTGTCGGTGTTGCAACATCTGTAGAGACAGCAGCATTACTTTCCAAGAAAGCACTTATGCGTCCGATTGGCTCTCATAATGAAAATGAGCGTGCAGCTAAGATGGAACAGTTGTTAGAGGATGGAATTAATAAAATCGGACTCGGACCACAGGGAATGGGTGGCAAATATTCTGTTATGGGTGTCAATATTGAAAATACTGCCCGTCATCCATCCACCATTGGAGTAGCAGTAAACGTAGGATGCTGGAGCCACAGAAGAGGACACATTATCTTTGACAAGGATTTGAACTATACAATTACAACACATACGGGGGTGGAATTATAATGGTAGAAAGAAAAGATGGAAAAACAATTTTGACAACACCGATTTCAGCAGAAGATTTAAAAGGAATTAAGATTGGAGATATCGTATACTTAAATGGAAGCATGACAACCTGTCGTGACGTTGCACACCGTCGTCTGGTAGAAGAAGGAAGAGAGCTTCCTGTTGATGTCAGAAATAATGCAATTTTCCATGCCGGTCCAATTATCCGTCCATTGGAAAATGACAAGTTTGAAATGGTATCCGTAGGACCGACAACCAGTATGCGAATGGAAAAATTTGAGTATGAATTCGTAAAAGAGACCGGCGTTCGTGTGATTATTGGAAAAGGCGGAATGAAAGAGAATACAGAACGTGCCTGCAAAGAATTTGGCGCAATTCATTGTGTATTTCCGGCTGGAAATGCTGTGGTTGCAGCAACAGAAGTAGAAGAAATCGTAAGAGCGGAATGGAGAGACCTTGGAATGCCGGAGACACTCTGGAACTGCCGGGTAAAAGAATTCGGACCATTAATTGTATCTATTGATGCAGAAGGAAATAACTGGTTTGAACAGCAGAAGGTAACCTTCAATAAGAGAAAAGATGAAGCAACAGAGGAAATTTGCAAACAGGTCGGTTTTATCAAATAAGGATTGATTAAATATGAAGATGTACTTAAGAAAAGCAATGCAGAACGTTGCAACATATGTGGAACTGGCATTATCTGCATTTCTTACAATAGTAATTGTAGTGTTGATAGTAAAGCTCATAGGTGAAAGTTTTTTTCATCTGAATGGAGAGGGACCGGAGTTAAGTTATTATCTGGAATCAGCGATGACCCTTGCGATTGGAATTGAGTTTGTAAAAATGCTTTGTACCCATACACCGGGAACTATTATTGAAGTATTACTTTTTGCAACCTCAAGACAGATGATTGTGGAACATCTGAATGGAACAGAAACTTTACTTGGCATTGCAGCAATTGCAGGATTATTTGCAATTCGAAAGTACTTATTTTGTAATTTCGATGAATCAGATCATATTATCTGCAGGGGAAGCCAGACGGTACGTCATGCCAATCTTATTGCAGGTGTAAAAATTCCTGAGGAGAGCAACTGTCTGTTACGGGATGTGGTAGCAAGGCAGTTGGTAAGCAAAGAAAAAAGCATTTCCATCGGAGCATGTATTTACTATAAGGATTGTGCTCTCCGCATTGATAATATGCGGGATGACCTGATTACAAGGGTAGAGGTTATAAAAACATTATAAAAGTCCATGCGGTTAAAATTTGATTGGCAGCAGAAAATACATTTGCTATAATAAAATCTGTAGGGGAAAATATCCTTTTACAAAAGGAATAACAGGAAGGGTTTTATATAGCTATGGAGATTAAATGTGAATACTGTGGCTCCATCATTAAGGAAACAGATGAGAAATGTCCTTACTGTGGAGCCACCAATCAGGCAGTAAAGCGTACTGCAGACCATACGCCAAAGACTATTGAAGAATTGCAGCAGTGGTATCAGGCACGGAATCTGCCACCGTATGAAGTGACGAGATTCTTTATCGGAATCAATTACACACAGCCCAAAGCCTTTGGTATTTACCGGGAAGGACAGAATGTTATTGTCTATAAGAACAAGGCAAACGGCGAGCGGGCAATCCGCTATCAGGGAACGGATGAAGCCTATGCGGTAAATGAACTGTATCTTAAGTTAAAAGAGGAAATCTTAAACCAGAAGGAACATAATCGGGCTGGAAATGTAAGAAGCAGTTATGGAAATAACAGAAAGCCAATGTCAACAGGAAAGGTAATAGGAAGAACCTTTGCCGGGATTGGAGCATTCTTTCTTTTCTTCTTTGGTTCCTTTGTACTCTTTGTGTTAGATACATTATACCGGGGAATTGGAACTGCACTTTTTATTGCACTGATTGCCGCAGCACCGGTGGCAGTGATATTAGACCTTATTGTTTGTGGGCTAAGGGGAAAAAGCACGGTATTTGAAAAGATATATCAGGGATTTGCCGGAAAGAAATTCTTAACCTGTGCCGTTTGTTTCCTGATGTGCTTTTTAATCGTTCTGATTCCGATACATAATTACAAGAAGGCAAGTTATTACCAGTACCAAAATACGGTCTATGTACACAGCCACAATAACTGGTTCGAGTATGATGGTTATGACTATGATAAGATAGACAGCGATGAGGTACCGGATGATATTTTAAATAACCGTTCTGATTATGAAATGACTTATCAGAATGGCTATGACTGGGATAACAGCATTACCAATTTTGAAGACAGCAGATATTATGAAGAGCATTATGGCTCAGACAGCTCGGACAGCAGTTCAGACAGTGGATATGACTGGGATTCCAATGACAGCTGGGATTCTAATTCTTCTGACTGGGATAGCGACTGGTAAATATTAATATATCATTTAGAAATTTATTTTTCTGTTAAGAATAATCTAAGAAATGAAATAGAATATCTTTAAGAACACTCCTTTTTCGTGTGCTTTACTAAATGTAAAGAATGAAAAAGGGGTGTTTTTTATGATGAAGTCAGAACATGCAGGACAACGAAATTTACAACAATCAGGAGCAGCCGGACAGCGGAATACACAACATGCAAAAGAAATGAGAAAGCGGAGCATGCGCCGGAAAAAAGCAAGAAGAATGCGAAGAATCAAAAGAATATTTGTGGCAGCAATAATTCTGCTGGTAGTTTTTGCCGCGGGCAGAACATCATTTGTGCAAGGCTTCTTAAATCACTGGAATGTAAAATCAGAGGCAACACTTACGGCAGAGGGGTATCCGGAAAGCCTTGTACAACTTTACGAGAAAAATGAAGAAGCAAGACAGTTTGTGCTTGATTATAAGAAAAATGGAAACAACGAGCAGCCGATTGATATTTCATCGGATGTAACAGATGGTAAAATACCGCTTTTTCTTCAGTGGGACGAGCGTTGGGGCTATAGAACCTATGGAGATAATTTCCTTGCAATTACAGGATGCGGTCCCACGGCATTGTCCATGGTCTATGTGGGACTGACCGGAGATACTTCCATGAATCCTTATACCATTGCCCAGATGGCACAGGAGGATGGCTTCTATGTGAATGGAAGCGGTTCCGCCTGGAGTATGATGACGGAACTTGCCACAAAGCTTGGCTTATCCGCACAGGAGCTGAGTCTCAGCGAAGACAGTATCCGGCAGGAATTATCCCAGGGACATCCGATTATCTGTATTATGGGACCGGGAGATTTTACCACATCAGGACATTTTATTGTATTAACAGGAGTAGATTCCGATGGAAAAATAACAGTGAATGATTCCAACAGTAAAAAGAACAGTAATAAGACATGGAAGATAGACGACCTTATGAGCCAGATCCGGGATTTGTGGGTGTATCAGTAGAAGTGGCATTCTTTACGAAAATCTGCTATAATTCTTGATAAAATGATTCGAAAGGCGAGTGGGAAAGAGATAGACAGTGGTTCTTCCGACAGTGATGTTGAAATATCTGGCTTATTCTCCGAAGTGAGGATGCCTGATAAGGACTGTTAGAGGCACTTATAATTTCGGATGGAGTCCGGCAACGCTGGCACATGGAAGTGCCAGCGAGGTGCATATGAACATGGATGTGAATTTGCACCGGTTGCCAGAAGAAAATAAAAATGAAATCGAAATTCTTAGTGCCTCTTGCAGTTCTTATGGAGCATCCGGGTTCGGAGAATAAGCCAGATATTACATCGCACGAATGCCGGAAGAAAACCGGCATCACATTTCCCACTCCTTTACAAATATTTTAACAAGAAGGGAGATATAGAACATGGAAACATGGTATTACGAAGTCGTATCCATCGATGGAGACTATGCAAATTTAAAGAGGACAGACATTGCTTCAGATGATTTGAAGCTTGTGGCAAGAGCACTTCTTCCGGCAGAAATTATGGAGGGAAGCAAGTTAAAATACGAACTGATGCAGTATGAGATTATAGAATAGAGGATAAAGGAGTTAGGGAAGATAAAAATCGAAGCGGCAAGGTGGGAGGTTTAGCAAAAATTATGAAAAAGGAAAAGGTTATTGGAATTGTGGTACTGCTTGGAATTATTATTCTGGCAGTGATTGTAGTTGTAGTGGAAGGAAATCAGAGAAAAAATAAAACGAAGACTGAGACAGAAAATAAAACGGAAACAGAGACACAGATGGAATCAGAATCAGAATCGGAAACAGAAACTGCACCTGCGGATAAAGAGTCTTTGGACGCAGACGAGCTGGTAGAAGAGAACTTTCGTCAGGCTGGAATTACAGAATATGAAAAAATAGATCTGGAAGATTATGAGAGCCAGGCAGGAATCGATTTATCGGAATATGTATCTTATCGGTTTTATTATGATAGCGATGGACTGAAAATTGAAGGATATTTCAGTGCACCAAAAGATTTACTGGATGGACAAAAGACTTCCTGTCTTATTTATAATCATGGTGGAAATCAGGATTACGGAGCATTGGAAAATATAGAGACCTGCTTTTATGCCTATCAGCTTCATACCATTTGCATTGCATCAAACTACAGGGGATGTGGAAGCAGTGAAGGAGAAGACCAGTTTGGCGGAGCAGATGTGGATGATGTGGTCCGGATTTTGGATTTGTGTGAGCAATTTTCCTATATTGATAAGGATGCCATAAATATGCTGGGTATTTCCAGAGGCGGAATGATGACTTATGAAGTGTTAAGTAAGGATGAACGGGTGCATAAGGCAGTTGTCGTATCTGGCCTTTCCGATTGCTTTATGTCATATGAGGAAAGAAGTGATATGCAGACCATATTCGATTCTTTGGTAGGCGGTTCCCCGGAAGAGATGCCGGAGGAATATGAGAAACGTTCTGCAACCTATTGGGCGGATGAAATTAATACACCGCTGCTTATCATTCATGCTACCGGAGATGAAAAAGTATCCGTTGCACAGGCAGATAAATTAACAGAAGCATTAGAGCAGGCAGGAAAGACCTACGAATATATCACCTTTGATGGAAATTCCCACGGAGAAATCCGACCAGAGGATGGTGAGAAGATAAAGGCGTTTCTGGAAGGGCAGGAGCAGGAAGAAGATAGTGAAAAGAATAATGTAAAATAGTGAAAAAATAGTGTAATATTTCCTTCGCATGGTACTGTTGTATTCAAATAAGGTTTGTGAATTGTCGGAGAACTCAAACGGCGAAAAATTGGAGAGAAGCCTTTCGTATCTAAAAAGTAGAGAAAAAGAATTGCTCTTGCTGCTCATGAAGAACTACAAAAGAGAGTTCACGCCTATTGAAGTCAGCAAAGAACTTAAGGTTACCAATAAGACGGTAACAAACTATGCAAAATGGGATGATTGATTTATATGTGAGAGGTAATAATTCTGTAGCTTATTCAGAGATATATTCATCGTTTGCATCAGAAAAAAATAGTTATATTTCTGATTTGTTGTTGCTGGTTATCAATAATGACAGCTCTAAGGTACGAAAACATGGAGAAACATATGAAGTTGCAGGTGTTCGATTTACAGCAGACCAGATTCCTAAAATAGATACAAATAAGTTATTAGAAATAAAAGCTTGTAACAATATAATTGATTTCGGACAGAATCATTACTTCAAATATGTTTCTTCAGACGGAAAAGAGCATGCATTATTTACAAATGACAAGGGTGTTGGGGTTCCCTACTCGGAACATATGCGGGGAGCAGAGCATGATGCAGTTGCTCAGAGATATGCTCTTTTTTGGCGGTATATGATGAACGATGATCCTGTATATGTAGGATTGACTTATTCTAATGATGATATTGATGAATTTATGAAACATGCAGGCATAGAAAATGGCTTCTTTACTGTTAGAATGGGGAATCGGGAAGCAACACAATATTATACCAAAAGCGAAAACCATACTTTGGATATTCCATACGGAGAAGATTTGTGGTGTTTGGAATACCCGTCAAATTATAGATTTTGGGAAAAAATTGATTAATCTCTGAGAGTCTATTTATATGTGTTGTAGTTATCAAGCAAAGGGATACTTATATCGTGTTACAGGACATGGTGTAGGTATCCTTTTTGCATATTATCTATAATCATTACATAAAAAAGTGCAAATGCACAAAAAATAGTAATGGCTATTGAAGTGAAAATAATTTAGTGGTAAAATAACATTACCAAAATTCGTGCAATGCACAAAAATAAGGAGTGACACTATGGAGATTAAGAGAGATTTATACCTTGAACAGTTAAAGATAAGAAAAGATAACGGAATGATTAAGATTATCACAGGAATCAGGAGATGCGGCAAATCATTCCTGTTATTTGTGTTGTTTAAGAAGTATTTACTGGAGAGTGGCATAGATAATGATCACATCATTGAGATTGCTTTAGATGGCATTGAAAATGAGGAACTGAGAGATCCAAAGAAGTGTTATCAGCATATTAAAGAGCGGGTGGAAGATGACCGGAAGTATTATCTGCTCTTGGACGAAGTACAGTTTATGCCACGATTTGAGGAAGTGCTGAACAGTTTGCTTCGTATCAGTAACATTGATGTGTATGTAACCGGCAGTAATTCTAAATTTTTATCTAGTGACATTGTAACTGAATTTAGAGGCAGAGGAGATGAGATAAGAATTTATCCGTTGTCTTTTGCAGAGTTCTATGCGGCTTATGATGGAGATTATGATGATGCTTGGGAAGAATATATGATATATGGTGGTTTACCACAAGTGGCACAATTTTCTGTAGAACGCCAGAAGGCTGAGTATCTTAAAAATATTTTTACCAATGTTTATATCAAGGATGTGGTAGAGCGAAACAAAATTCAAAATGTTGATGAGATTGGAACTTTGGTGGACATTCTTGCTTCTGCCATAGGAGCACCTACCAATCCAACAAAAATATCAAATACTTTCAAATGTGAGAGAGGTATCAATTACAGCAATAAAACTATATCCAATCATATTGATTATTTGGCAGAGGCATTTTTGATTTCTAAAGCGGACCGGTATGATATTAAGGGGAGAAAATATGTAGGAGCCAATCTGAAATACTATTTTTCGGATATAGGACTTAGAAATGCCAGACTAAACTTCAGACAGCAGGAGCCGACTCATATTATGGAAAACATTGTTTATAATGAGTTGCTTGTGCGTGGCTACAATGTAGATGTTGGTATTGTGGATGTATTTGCAAAGAATAGTGACGGAAAGAGAGTTCATAAGCAGCTAGAGGTTGATTTTGTAGTAAACCAGGGCAGTCAGAGATATTACATTCAGGTGGCTTATGATATGACTTCTGAGGAAAAGCAAACACAGGAACTTAATTCACTCCGAAATATTCCGGATTCATTTAAGAAGATTGTTATAGTAAATGGAACAAAAAAGCCTTGGAGAAATGAGGAAGGCTTTGTGATCATGGGCATGAAATATTTTCTGCTCAATGAGGATAGTTTGGAGTTTTAGTATGGAAGGAGATAATATATTCCGATATAGAAATATGGATATAAAGTTAGGAGGCAGAGAAATGGCAACGGTTGTGTATTCTAATGAAGAAGATGATATGTATAATATGACCATTTTACACAATCGTATGATGGCTTACGTTGAAAATTGCATATATGGTGGAAAATGGGATGAGTATAAAACGAGAGAAAAATAATTTGACTTTTTCCAAAAAGAAAAATATAATGACTTCTGAACGAGTAGCAAAATTGCGTAAATCCAGTTTTGCTGCTCGTTTTTGTAATTTTATAATGCAATGAAAAAGTGTGTAGCTTATCAGCGTAAGTCCAACTTATAAGATAGGTACGCACTTTTTATATTGCCAAATATCCGTAAGAAGCTGCCAGTGGCAGCTTCTGCAGATGGAAAAAGGAGGATTAAGTTAAGATGGCAGAAAGTAATAAGATGAAGGAAATGCCTAACAAGATGAAAGAGATGCCGGTGAATAAGCTTATGGTGCAGATGGGAATACCGATGATTTTATCTATGGCATTGCAGGCGGTTTATAACATTGTAGACAGTGCCTTTGTAGGAAACATGAAATCAGGAAGTGAGGCTGCACTTAATGCACTTACACTGGTATTTCCGGTTCAGATGCTTATGGTAGCAGTGGGAATCGGAACCGGTGTGGGAACCAATGCACTTCTCGCGAGAACACTGGGAGAGGGAAAAAGTAAAAAAGCTGCAAAAGTTGCAGGAAACAGTTTATTTCTTGGAGTGATTATTTATGCAGTATGTCTGCTGTTTGGAATGTTTGGGGTAAAAGCATACCTCTCATCCCAGACCATTGATGCGGAAGTCATTGCAATGGGAACAAGCTATTTAAGAATATGCTGTGTGATTTCTTTTGGAATTATTTCCTTCTCACTATTTGAGAAACTGTTACAGGCAACCGGGCGTTCCATTTATTCAACAATTGGTCAGGTTGTGGGAGCAGTGGTAAATATTATTCTTGACCCAATTATGATTTATGGCATCGGACCGGTTCCTGAAATGGGAGTAGAGGGTGCAGCCTATGCAACCGTAATCGGACAGGTGGTATCAGCAGCATTGTTATTTATTTTCCATGTAAAATTAAATAAGGAATTTGAGCATGGTGTAAAGCTTATGAAACCAGAGGGCAGAATTATCAGGGAAATCTATGCAATCGGACTTCCGGCAATTATTGGACAGGCGCTTATGTCTATTATGGTTTATGTGATGAATCTGATTTTAAAATTCAGTCCTTCGGCTCAGACCGCATATGGATTGTTCTATAAAGTACAGCAGTTTGTACTCTTCCTTGCCTTTGGACTTAGAGATGCAATCACGCCGATTATTGCATTTGCATACGGAATGCATAGTAAAAAGAGAATTCAGGATGGAATTAGATATGGCTTAATTTATACGATTGTGCTTATGATTATGGGTGTGGCAATTACAGAAATTTTCCCGGGGGCTTTTGCAACTTTATTTAATGCAGGACAGTCAAGAGAATATTTTATCGGAGCCATGAGAATTATTTCTATCAGCTTTATTTTTGCCGGAATCAATGTAGCATATCAGGGAATTTATCAGGCTCTGGATGGCGGCATGGAATCGCTTGTGATTTCACTGCTCAGACAGCTTGTCATCATATTGCCACTGGCAGGTGTTTTCTCCAGTTTGGTCAGAAGCGGACAGATGGGCGTTTCCTTAATCTGGTGGGCATTCCCGATAACAGAGATTGCTGCATGCCTTGTGGGATATGTATTTTTAAAGAGAATCCGGAAGAATAAAGTGGAAAGTTTAAGTTAAGGAGGAGTCAGCTATGGCAAAAAGAATCATTACAATCAGCAGAGAGTTTGGAAGCGGCGGTCGATTTATCGGGGAAGAAGTGGCAAAAAAACTTGGTACTGTATTTTTTGCAGTACCTTTTCTTTTTCTGGAAAGTGAAGTATGATACAGAGGAAGAGTAGCTGCTTGACGACAGAAGAATTGGGTAACATAAGAAAAATGTGGAGGTAAATAAAAGGCATGCTGAATGTGAAAAATGCTGAAATGGCAGATTTAGAGCAAATTATGAAAATTTACAGATATGCACAGGATTATATGATAAAGTCCGGAAATCCGACTCAGTGGGGACATTTTTACCCGGATGCAGATCTGATAAAATCTGATATTGATAAAAATGCATGTAAGGTAATATATGACAAGGATGGAATCCATGGGGTATTTTCGGTGTTTGATGGTACAGAACCTACTTATAAGCATATTGAGGGCGGTAACTGGCTGAATGAAGAACCATATCTGACGATTCACAGGCTTGCCGGAGATGGTCAGGTACATGGCTTGTTCCCGTGTGCTTTAAACTATTGTAAAAAGATTTCTTTAAATATCAGGGTTGATACTCATGCGGATAATAAAACTATGCAAAGGCTGATTGAAAAGAATGGTTTTATAAAATGCGGTACGATATATGTAAAAAATGGAACAGCAAGAATAGCATATCAAAGGGCTGATTTTCGGGCGGCAAGATTTGCAAGCATATCACTTAATACCACTAGGTCTGCGGCAAGAAGCGTAAGCTCATCGGTCGACAGGCATTCGGACAACTGGAAGGAAATTGTGGAGAGGTAAAAAAGATTTGTACAGTTTGACATAGTGGTTGTCCATAAGATATTTAGCGTTAACGGATCGTCCCTTTACAAACAGAAGAAAAAAGCATATAATTCTTTTATAAAATATTTAATAAAAGAGGACAGAAAAACGGAAAATAAAGATAAAAGAAATATAGCAAGAAAAAAAATTATCAATTATGTGCTGAATCATCCGGTTATGTCCAAAGCGGAGCTCGCGAAAGAATTAAATCTGAGTATGCCGACTGTGTTAGCAAACGTAAATGACCTGTTGGAGAAAAGACTGTTAGAAGAAGTGGGCGAGTATGCGTCGACAGGCGGACGAAAGGCAAAAAGTATAGGAATTAATAAGTCATATTGTCATGCAATGGGGCTTTTGATCACTGCGAATCATATCGAAATGGTACTGGTAAATCTTGGAGATGAGATCGTAAAAAAAGACCGCATCCGTTTAAAATTTACGGCAGAATTATCCTACTGTACAGAGGTGGCACAAAAGGTTGAAACTTTTCTGGCAGACGAGCCTGCGAAGGAGACACTGCTTGGAATTGGTATTGCGATCCCGGGAATTATCGATCAGAAAGAACGGATTGTTTTAAAATCCCACGCGTTAGGGATAGAGAACTATAGTCTCCGCTTTTTAGAGCAGGCTGTGGGAATGCCGGTGTATTTTGAAAATGATGCCAATGCAGCCATGCTTGCAGAAAAAAAGCAGAAGTATCCCAATGCGATATATCTGTCTTTGAATCATACATTAGGCGGTGCTTTCTGCATAGATGGAAAGTTGTATCGCGGACAAAACCAGAAAGCAGGAGAGTTTGGTCATATGATACTTGTTCCCGGTGGAAAAAAATGTTATTGTGGTAAATCAGGATGCGCGGATGCATATTGTGCTGCAAGTGTACTGACGGAAGATAACAGGCAGTCGCTGGATGCATTTATGGAAAATCTTGAAAGTGGAGATAAAAAGGTTTTACAGATATGGAATGAGTATCTGGATCATCTTGCTGTTTTGATATCAAATCTACGGATGGCATATGATATGGATATCATACTGGGGGGCGATGTCGGAGGTGTACTCTCAGATTATATGATACCTTTGGGAGAAAAAGTGATGGCATATAATGGTTTTGAACATGATGTTTCATACCTGAAGAACTGTTCGTACAGGAAAGAAGCGTCGGCTGTTGGAGCTGCGAAATATTTTTTTGCGGAACATATGATGGAAATATAAATTATTATAGTGTGAAAACAGAGTGAAGTGTGAGCAAAAAAACGGAAAGGAAACGGTAAGTGAGGTTTTCTTTCCGTTTTTTTGTGCGTTGATTAGAAAATATATACAAAAAGCATATCTGCAAATTGTGCAATGCGTAAAATTGAGAGAAATATATTGACAAAATATGTTTAAAGGATAATAATGTAATTACTTTAATAAAACATTTAATAAAACATAAAATAAAACAATATAAAAAAGGAGGAAGCAATTATGTTACAGCAGGTAATGACAAATCCAGGAGAAATTATTTTCAGAGAGGTTCCGGTTCCGGAGGTAAAGGAAAATCAGGTTTTGGTAAAGATTATGAATATTGGTGTCTGTGGATCAGATATTCATGTTTATCATGGAAAACATCCGTTTACAAAATATCCGGTAACACAAGGACATGAGGTTTCCGGTGAGATTATAGAACTTGGAAAAAATGTCACAGAGTTTCATGTTGGACAGAAGGTGACGATAGAGCCACAGGTATATTGTGGACACTGCTATCCATGCCGTCATGGAAAGTATAATCTCTGTGAGGAATTAAAAGTAATGGGATTTCAAACGACAGGAACAGCATCTGAGTATTTTGCAGTGGATGCATCTAAAGTAACACCTATTCCAGAAGATATGTCCTATGAAGAAGGAGCTATGATCGAACCTCTTGCTGTGGCAGTTCATGGTGTAAAACAGATGGGCGATGTGGCTGGCATGAATATTGCAGTCCTTGGAGCGGGACCGATCGGAAATCTTGTAGCACAGGCAGCAAAAGGAATGGGAGCAGCGAAAGTGATGATCACAGATATCAGTGATCTTAGACTGGCAAAGGCAAAAGAATGTGGAATTGATGTGTGTGTGAATACCAAAAATAAAGACTTCGGTGCGGCAATGCTCGAAGCATTTGGACCGGACAAGGCGGATGTGATCTACGACTGTGCCGGAAACAATATCACAATGGGACAGGCAATTAAATATGCAAGAAAAGGAAGCACGATTGTACTGGTGGCAGTTTTTGCAGGAATGGCAGAAGTAGATCTTGCAGTGGCAAATGACCACGAACTTGACATTAAGAGCACGATGATGTACCGCCATGATGATTATATAGATGGAATCAGATTGGTAAATGAGGGCAAAGTTCATTTGAAACCGCTCATCTCAAAGACATTTGCTTTTAAAGATTATCTGAAGGCATACCAGTATATTGATGATAACCGCGAGACAACGATGAAAGTAATTATCAACGTCAGTGAAAAGTAAGGAGTTCGTATGGAAAATAAATATGGAATTGTCGGAGTTGCCCATGTCGGGCTTCCGACAAACGATTTACAGAAAACAGTTGAGTTTTATAGGGGTCTTGGATTTGAAGTAATTATGCAGACTTATAATGAAAAAGCAGGGGAAAAAGTGGCATTTTTACAGATAAAAAATTACTGTATAGAGACTTTTGAAAATGGGCAGGCGGCAATGTCAGACGGTGCATACCAGCATGTTGCTCTTGATGTGGAAGACATTGAGAGTATATATCAGAAAATCTGCAATGAAAAATACACAGTTATCACAGACGGAATCGAAGAACTGCCATTTTGGGAAAATGGTGTGAAGTTTTTTATGATTAAGGGACCAAATGAGGAAAGAATAGAGTTCTGTCAGAAACTCTGATAAAAACAGGAGGGACATATGGGAAGCGAAAACAAAAATGGAAAAGTACCGCTGATCAGTAAGATTGCATATGGGTTTGGTGATGTTGGATGTAATTTCAGCTGGATGTTTGTCAGTAATTTTCTGATGATATTTTATACAGACGTGTTCGGAATCAGTATGGCGGCTGTGTCAGCACTTATGCTTTTTTCAAGATTCTGGGATGCAATCAATGATCCAATCGTCGGGGGACTTACAGATAAAACAAAATCGAGATGGGGACGGTACCGTCCATGGTTGTTAGTAGCGGCACCAATCACAGCGATTCTTCTTGTTATGACATTCTGGGCAAGACCCGACTGGCCGCAGAATGGAAAGATTATTTATATGGTAATTACATATTGTCTGCTGGTTTTGGGGTATACCTGTGTGAATATTCCATATGGAACCTTGTGTGGTGCTATGACACAGGATATTGATGAACGTGCAAAAATAAATACATCCCGTTCGGTTGCAGCGATGATTGCAATTGGTGTGTTAAATATTATCACAGTTCCACTGCTCAGCAAATTCGGCAGTCATAGTGCAAAGACAGGATATCTGACGGTTGCGGTCATATATGGATGTATTTTTACAGCCTGTCATTTCTTCTGCTTTGCGAAGACGAAAGAGGCAGTGATTACTCCGGAAAAAGAAAAAATTTCTGTAAAGGTTCAGTTGAAAGCGGTTGTGCAGAACAGACCATATCTTCTTGCATTGGCAGGACAGATATTATTTGGATTTACACTGTATGGTAGAAACGCAGATATTCTGTATTACTTTACATATGTGGAAGGGAATGCCTCCTACTACACAACTTATTCGATGTGCATCATTATTCCTTCTATCATCGGGGCAGCCTGTTTTCAACCATTATTCCGCAAGTTGAATAACAAAGGAAGAACAGCATCTCTCTTTGCTTTATTTACAGGAATTTCCATGTTGTCTATGTTTTTCTTTAATGCCAAAGAATCACCGGCTATTTTTTATGCTTTATCTGGTCTGACACAGTTTTTCTTCTCTGGATTTAATACTGCAATCTATGCAATTATTCCAGACTGTGTGGAATATGGGGAGTGGAAAACCGGACTTAGAAATGATGGTTTTCAGTATGCATTTATTTCACTTGGAAATAAAATCGGAATGGCAGTTGGAACAGCACTTTTAGCAGGATTACTTGGAAAATATGGTTATATTGCAAATCAGACACAAAATGCAATTGTACTTTCAATTATGAAACATGCATTTACTACGATTCCGGGTGTGCTCTGGATTGTGACGGCAGTTGTATTATTTTTCTATCGGCTAAATAAAAAACGTTATAACGAGATTGTGGAGGAACTGAAAAATGGAAGAAAAGGTTGATATTGTGGCATTGGGAGAATTGCTGATCGATTTTACGGAAGCAGGATACAGTCAGGATGGAAGGAAACTGTTTGAGCAGAATCCAGGCGGTGCTCCGGCAAATCTTCTGACCGTTGCAAGCCACTTCGGGTATTGCACATCTTTTATTGGAAAAGTTGGAAACGATATGCATGGTAAATTTTTAAAGAAGACATTGCAAAAGGAAGGAATCAATACAGATGCTATCGTCGAAGATCCGGATTATTTTACAACACTGGCATTTGTGGAAATAGGTGAAAATGGAGAACGGAATTTTTCTTTTGCAAGAAAACCGGGGGCAGATACACAGTTAAAAAAAGAAGAACTGGATCAGGCGTTAATTTCCGGATGTAGAATTTTTCATTTTGGATCATTATCGCTAACAGATGAACCTGCAGAAAGCGCAACGATCGAAGCGGTAAAAATGGCAAAAGCAGCGGGTGTACTTATTTCCTATGATCCAAATTACCGCCCGTCTCTTTGGAAGAACAAAGAGTGTGCAGTGAAAAAAATGAAATCTGTCATAGAACTGGTAGATGTCATGAAGGTATCGGATGAAGAGAGTATCCTGTTGACAGAGGCCGAAAGTTATGAGCAGGCCGCAGACCAACTCCTTGCTATGGGACCAAAGCTGGTAGCCATTACATTGGGAGAACAGGGTGTTCTTATGGCAACAAAAAGCAGAAAAGAAATCATCAAAGCATTTCAGACACATGCGGTCGACACGACTGGGGCAGGTGATTCATTCTTGGGAGGCGTATTATGCGGGATTCTTTCTATGAATAAGTCCATTGAAAACATTGAATGGGAAGAAATCAGAGAATGTGCTGTTTTGGGAAATGCAGTCGCTGGATTGTGTGTGCAAAAGAGAGGTGGCATCCCTGCGATTCCGACAAAAGAAGCAGTGTTTGAATTTATGCAGAAATAATGAATGTATATGACAAAATTGGGGCTATAAAAACGCCCCTATTTTTAACAAAAATATAAGCAGGACAACTTTCGATATTTGCTCCTGCCTGTATTTTATGTAAATTACGATAAGTTTTATTCCCTGTGTTCTTCGCCCCATGTACAGTCTGATTCTGGTGTAGTCTTTAAATGCTTTTCTGATTCCCAACAATCAATGCGGAGCATATAGCCAGCAGATATATAAACATCAATACTATTAAGCTGTGGATTGTATTCTGCAAATATTATTCTCGTCGTATTTTATCTCCTTATCATTCAATCAATCATTTGTTACAAAAATCAGAAGCATTTCAATCAGTTCACCATGTCACTTTCATTTTGTGTTATAATGTGTTATCAGATTTCTTGGTCTCCGCTGCCGCTTCGGTCGGCACAGAGCAGAGGTCCACTGGACCTCTTGTGCCCTTGTATTTGCCCTTATCAGAGTTCGTAAACACTGGTGCGATGATATAATACAAGGGAAACAATAAGGGAAAACTCACCTGCGATAAATTCAGTATTTTCAAGGGTTTGCGGAGAATTTAATAACAAAATATAACAGTTATTAAATCTCTTAAAACAGGTGAAATCTCAATTCCAGTTTGGAGGAACAATATGGTACGAAAAGCAGAAAAACAGAATTTAGAAATACTGGCAAATTTAGCAGTACAATAGAATCATTTGTTTCGCAAAGACATTATAAAAGAATGCAGAGAAGTAGTTTATAGAGATACTTCTCTGCATTTTTTTGTCAGGTATCCGAAAGAGGCTGCCGGTGGCAAGTCCGGTAGGTAAGTTATGGTACATCTTCCGTAGAAGCAGCAGGCTCACAGATTGATTTCCGGGCGGCAAGATTTGCGAGCATATCACTTAATACCACCAGGTCTGCGGCAAGAAGCGTAAGCTCATCGGTCGACAGGCATTCGGACAACTGGCAGGAAATTGTGGAGAGGTAAAAAAGATTTGCACAGTTTGACATAGCGGTTGACCATAAGATATTTATGATATGTTATGCAACTGTCAGAGAAAATGTGTATAATAAAAGAAAATAACTTCAGGATAATCATTTGTAAAAAGGAATGAAAGGAATCAAATATGAAAACACTGATTGTAGTAGATATGCAGAATGACTTTATCGATGGTTCACTTGGAACCAGGGAAGCGCAGGCAATTGTACCGAAGGTAAAAGAGAAAATCAAAGAGTATCAGGAGCGCGGGGACGAGATCATTTTTACCCGGGATACCCATCAGTCAGATTATCTTAACACACCGGAGGGAAAGAAGCTTCCGGTGGAACATTGCATCGAAGGCACAAAGGGCTGGAAAATTGCAGAAGGTTTAGAGGTGCCGGGATGCAGCTATATTAATAAACCGACCTTTGGATGGACACACTGGTCGGAGAGAAACTTTGAAGAAATAGAATTATGCGGTCTTTGTACGGATATCTGTGTGGTATCCAATGCCCTGATTTTGAAAGCAGAATTTCCGGATGTAGAGATTACGGTAGATGCTACATGTTGTGCCGGAGTGACGCCGGAATCCCATGAGGCAGCGCTTACCACTATGAAAATGTGTCAGATTCATGTAATTGGAGAGTAGAAAAGGCGGAATAATTCCAAAAGAATCCCTCCGACGCTTGAACGTCGTTCGTTTTTTGAGTATAATCGTTTCGTAAGGAAGGTGACAGATATGAAGGATACAAGAGTTGATATTTATCATGGAGTAACACCAATTAAGGTAAAACCGTATGAGCATAATGTAAAATATTATGAGACAGACCAGATGGGGATTGTGCATCACTCCAATTATATCCGTTGGATGGAAGAGGCACGCATGGACTTGATGGATCAGATGGGCTTCAGCTATAAACAGATGGAAGACCAGGAAATTATCAGTCCGGTGCTTTCTGTACAGTGTGAATATAAGAGCATGGTGCGATTCGGAGATACTGTTGTTATTGAAACAGCCATTGCAGGTTACAATGGAATCAAACTCAGTGTCCGTTATCGTATGACAGACAAAGAGACCGGAGAACTCCGTACCATTGCAGCCAGTGAGCACTGCTTCTTAAATCGTAGTGGCAAGCCGATTTCCTTGAAACGGTCATACCCTGAAATAGATACAAAATTCTTCCAGATGATGGATGAGGAAAGTTAGGACAAGATGAGCGAAAAATTAGTTCTGATCGATGGACACAGTATATTAAACCGGGCATTTTTTGGATTACCGGATTTGACCAATGCAGAGGGACTTCATACCAATGCAGTATATGGTTTCTTAAACATTTTATTTAAAATATTAGAGGAAGAGCAGCCGGAGTATCTTACGGTTGCTTTTGATGTGCATGCACCAACATTCCGTCATAAGATGTTTGATGCATACAAGGGAACGAGAAAACCGATGGCAGAAGAATTGCGGCAGCAGGTACCGCTGATGAAAGAAATGCTGCGTGCCATGGGAGTTACGGTAATTGAAAAAGAAGGCTTAGAAGCAGACGACCTATTGGGAACCATAGCAAAGCGCAGTGAAGCAGCAGGCTATGAAGTGTCTGTAGTGTCCGGAGACCGGGACTTATTGCAGCTTGCCAGTGACCATATTAAGATCCGGATTCCAAAGACCAGGCGGACCGGAACGGAAATCGAAGATTATAATACCAAAGAGGTATTGGAAAAATATCAGGTTACACCATTGCAGTTTATTGATGTAAAGGCGCTGATGGGCGATACCGCAGATAATATTCCGGGTGTACCGGGAATCGGCGAAAAGACAGCAACGAACCTGATTGTGGCATATGGCAGCATTGAAAATGCGTATGCCCATGTAGAAGAGATTAAGCCAAACCGTGCGAAAGAGATGTTAAAAGAGCATTATGATATGGCACAGTTGAGTAAGACACTGGCTACCATTAAGATAGATGCAGACATCCCATATGATATCAACGAAGCAAGAATTGGCAATTTATATACACCGGAAGCTTATATGATGTGTAAGCGTCTGGAATTTAAGAATCTTTTGAAACGGTTTGAAGTGGACACACCGGTAAATACCGGAGAGGAAAACTTTAAACGAATCGAGGATTTTGCTGGGGTAGAAGATTTTTTTGCAAAGGCAAAGAAGCAGCAGGCAGCAGGAGTCCAGTTGATTTATGAAAAGGATGTTGTGCTTGGATTTGCAGTTGCATGCACAAAAGAAGATGTGGCATATATTCCGGTTGCGGGATTTGTGACAGAGCAGTATCTATTCGAACAGAGCAGACAGCTTCTTGCAGCAGGCACAGAGATTCGCACCTTTGATTTAAAACCACAGCTTAAATGGATAGAAGCCGATGAAAAGAGTCATATTTTTGATGTGAAAATAGCAGCTTATTTATTAAATCCATTGAAAAATGACTATGCTTATGAAGATATTGCAAAAGACTATCTTGATTTGATGGTGCCATCGAAAGAGGATTATCTTGGAAAGAAAGATTTTGTCACATCATCGGAAGAAAAGCCGGAAGAATTCTTGAAAATGGCATGTTATCAGGCATATATTAATTTAATGGCAAAAGAGCCGCTGGCAAAGCAGTTAGAAGAAGAGGGCATGAAAGAACTCTTTGATAAAATAGAAATGCCGCTGGTATATACCTTATCTGATATGGAAAAGGAAGGCATTGCTATTGATGCAGATGCCTTAAAAGAATATGGAGAGAATCTTGCAGTATCCATAGATAAAATTGAAAAAGAAATCTATGAAGAAGCCGGTGAGACCTTTAATATCAATTCACCAAAACAGCTTGGTGTGATTCTTTTTGAAAAATTGCAGATGCCAAATGGCAAGAAGACCAAGACCGGATATTCTACTGCAGCAGATGTACTGGAAAAGCTGGCACCGGATTATCCGATTGTATCAAAAATATTAGAGTACCGTCAGCTGACCAAATTAAAATCCACATATGCCGACGGACTGGCTGCATTTATTGCAGAGGATGGACGGATTCACAGTACATTCCAGCAGACCATAACAGCCACCGGACGTTTAAGCAGTACAGACCCGAATTTACAGAACATTCCAATCCGGATGGAATTGGGACGGCTGATTCGTAAAGTGTTTTTACCGAGAGAAGGTTATGTATTCTTAGATGCGGATTATTCCCAGATAGAGCTTCGTCTGCTGGCACATATGTCAGGAGATAAAAATCTGATTGATGCATATAAGCATGCAGAAGATATTCATGCGATTACTGCATCCAAGGTATTTCATGTGCCGTTCGAAGAAGTAACACCACTGCAGCGAAGAAATGCAAAGGCGGTAAACTTTGGTATTGTCTATGGAATCAGTTCCTTCGGATTAAGTCAGGATTTAAGTATTACAAGAAAAGAAGCAGAACAGTATATTAAGAGCTATTTTGAAACCTATCCGGGAATCAAGACATTCTTAGACGGACTGGTAGAGGATGGCAAGACAAAAGGCTATGTCACAACAATGTTTGGCAGAAGAAGACCGGTGCCGGAGTTATCCTCCAGTAATTTCATGCAGCGTTCCTTTGGAGAACGTGTGGCAATGAATGCACCGATTCAGGGTTCTGCAGCAGATATTATTAAAACAGCCATGATTCATGTGCATGACCGCCTGAAAGAGGAAGGCTTGAAATCAAAACTGATTTTACAGGTACATGACGAACTTTTGGTTGAGACCTGTAAAGAAGAACAGCAGCAGGTAGAGAAGATTTTGAAAGAAGAAATGCTTCATGCAGCAGACCTTGCGGTAACCTTAGAGGTAGATATGCATGCCGGAAATAACTGGTACGAAGCAAAATAGGATAAGGCAGAAATTATGAAATTTATCGGAATTACCGGAGGCGTAGGAGCCGGAAAAACAGAAATATTAAAATACCTTGCCGGCAGAGAAGATACGAAAGTAATGCTGGCGGATGATATCGCAAGAGAACTTTCTGAGCCGGGACAGTCCTGTAACGAAAAATTGCAGGAGCTGTTTGCGGGAACAGATGTTTTTGATGAAAAGGGGAAGATGAACCGTCCGAAGGCGGCAGCCATTATTTTCAAGGATGAAGCCAGGCGGAATGGAATGAATGAGATTTTGCATCCGGCAGTAAAGGAATATGTGCTCCATGTATTAGAGCAGGAAAAGGAAGAAGGCAGGCTTCGTTATCTTGTATTGGAAGCGGCATTATTAATCGAAGAACATTATGATGAAATTTGCGATGAATTATGGTATATTTATACTTCAGAGGAAAATCGCAGAGCAAGGCTGAAGCGGTCGAGAGGCTACAGTGATGAAAAAATCAGTGAAATGTTTGAAAGCCAGCTTTGCGAGAACGAATACCGCAGACATTGCAAAGTGGTAATTGATAATAATGGTACGACGGAAGAAACCATTGCACAGGTAAGAACGATAATAGAGAATGAGGGAGAAAATACCAATGGATAATGCAGAACAGAATGCAAATCAATTTGTATTTGGCTTGGATATCGGAACAAGAAACGTAGTTGGAACAGTTGGATATCGGGAAGGCAAAGACTTCTATGTGGCAGCCCAGTATATGAAAGAGCATGAAACCAGAGCTATGCTGGATGGTCAGATTCATGACATCGGAAGAGTAGGCAGAACAATTGCAGAAGTAAAGGCAGAATTAGAAGGGCAGTTAGAGGCAAAGCTTACCGATGTCTGCATTGCTGCCGCTGGCCGTGTACTGAAAACCGTGACCACCAGCGTGGAATATGAATTCGCAGAAGAGACCGTAGTAACTGCAGAACATATACATACTCTGGATTTACTGGGAGTAGACCATGCCCAGCAGATTTTAAAAGAGAGGAATGATACCCGTTACAAATTTTACTGTGTGGGATATTCTGTTGTAAAATATTATATCAATGATGAAGTCTTTTCCAATATAGAAGGACATAAGGCAGAGAAAATTTCGGAGGATGTTATCGTAACCTTCCTGCCGGAGGACGTTGTAGATGGTCTGTATTCCGCAGTAGGGCAGGCTGGATTAAATGTTGCCAATCTGACTTTGGAGCCTATTGCTGCAATCAACGTAGCAATTCCAGAGGCCTTTCGAATGTTAAATATTGCACTGGTTGATGTGGGAGCCGGAACATCCGACATCTGTGTCACCAGAGACGGAAGCATTATTGCATATGGCATGATTCCTTATGCCGGAGATGAGCTGACCGAATTAATTGTACAGCATTATCTGGTGGATTTTAATATGGCAGAACATATGAAGCTGACATCCGGTATGGCAGATGAAGTGGAATTTACCGATATCATGAGCATTACCCATACGATTCCATCCGAAGAAATCTGGGATTTAACCCATGATACGGTAGATAAGATTACTACCGAGGTGGCAGAGAAAATCAAAGAGTTAAATGGTGATAAATCGGTCAGCGCAGCCTTCGTAGTTGGCGGCGGCGGCAAAATCCACGGATTTACGGAAATGCTTGCAGACAAGCTTGAAATTCCAAGAGAACGTGTGGCATTACGTGGAGAAGAAGTTTTAAAAGAGGTTCATTTTGCACAGGAAGAGATTAAGAAAGACCCATTACTGGTAACGCCGATTGGAATCTGTCTTAATTATTATGACCAGAAGAATAATTTCATTATGGTCCGGTTTAACGGAGAACGCTTAAAGCTTTATGATAACAGCCATCTTACCATTGTGGATGCAGCATTGCAGGCGGGCTTCCCGAATGAAGCACTGTTCCCAAGACGGGGCAAGGCAGTAGAGTTTACCGTAAATGGCAAGCCGAGAATCGTCCGTGGAGAACCGGGAGAATCTGCCATTGTTAAAGTGGACGGAAGAGTAGTCAGCATCAATACACCACTGGTTCCGAATTCCGAGATTACCATAGAAGCTTCTACCATTGGAAAAGAAGCCGTATCTACGATTGAACAGTTAGATGAATATACATCCTCCACCATTACCTTCCAGGTCAATGGCATCAATATTACCTGCCCGAAATTTGTTCAGGTCAATGGAAGCCTTGAACCTTCTAATTATGTTATTCAGGAAGGGGACGAAATCGAAACCAGAAACTTCTATACCATTGGACAGCTGGCAGAGTTTATGGATGTGCGGATTGATGAAGAAGCCGGAATTATCTTAAATGGAAAACCGGCAGATATGGGTTCCCTTTGCTATGAGAACTTTGAAATCGAATGGAGTGCTTCTGCCTATGAAAGCGGTGAACGTCATATTTCCTATGGACAGGCAGACCACAGATTTGATGCCGGACCGGAAGAAGAAACTTCAACGGAAGAAAGCACAGACAGTGCAGCTGAAGTTCATGAGCCGGCAGTTGAAACGAATACAGATTCTGCAGCAGAAGCAGCAGCCGATGCACCGGTGCAGAAACCGACAGAGCCGGAAAGCAAAGAATTACATATTATTGCAAACAATCAGGAAATTACTTTAAGTGGCAAAGAAGAATATGTATTCGTGGATATTTTTGATTATATTGATTTTGATTTGTCAGCATCCCATGGAAGAGCAATTGTAACTTTAATTAATGGCATGGATGCCCAGTATACACAGGTATTGCAGGATGGCGATAAAATTGAAGTGTACTGGAAAGAGAATTACTAAATAGAAAGAGACATAAGAAAATGGAATTATGCAGTATTGCAAGTGGAAGCAGTGGAAACTGTATCTACGCAGGAACAGAAAGCAGCCATCTGATGATTGATGCCGGAATCAGTGGAAAGCGCATTGAAGCAGGATTAAACAGTATCGGTTTGAAAACCGCGGAAATGCAGGCACTGCTTGTGACCCACGAACATTCAGACCACATTTCCGGTCTTGGCGTGGTAGCAAGAAAATATGGAATTCCAATCTATGCCACGGCAGAGACCATTGAGGCAGTCAAAGGGATTTCCAGCGTGGGAAAAGTAGATGAGACATTGTTTCATCCTATCGAAGCCGGAGTGGAATTTCAGGTTGGAGATATTACGGTGGAGCCGGTATCCATTTCCCATGATGCCGCAAATCCGGTGGCATACATCATGAAACAGTCAGATAAAAAGATGGCGGTCATTACCGATTTGGGGAAATATGACAATTATCTTATAGACAAGCTGCAGGATTTAGATGTATTATTGTTAGAAGCAAATCATGATGTGCGTATGCTTCAGGTGGGCAGTTATCCTTATCCCCTGAAACAGCGGATATTAGGGGACAGAGGACATCTTTCCAATGAGAGCAGTGGACAATTTTTAGGGCAGCTTCTGCATGATAAGTTTAAAAAAGTAGTATTGGGGCATCTGAGCAAGGAAAATAATCTGGCAGAACTGGCATATGAGACAGTGCGCCAGGAAGTAGAACAGGGTGAGAACCCGTACCACGGAAATGATTTTCCAATCCAGGTAGCAAAGCGGGACGAAGTGTCTGAGCTTATCCGGATTTAAGAATATTAAGAAAGCAAAAATAAGAGGAGAACAAAATGGAAAAGACACAGAGCAAGACAATTATTACTGTAGTAGGAAAAGATACTGTAGGAATTATCGCAAAAGTTTGTACTTATTTATCAGAACAGCATATCAATGTACTGGATATTTCACAGACTATCATTGACGGATTCTTCAATATGATGATGATTGTTGATTTAAATACATCCAAAACACCATTTGCTGAGTGTTCTGCAGCACTGGAAAAATTAGGTGAGGAAATCGGTGTTACCATCAAATGTCAGAGAGAAGAAATCTTTGATATGATGCACAGAATTTAATACGACTTACATAAAAAGGAACTGCTGTTGGCAGGTCACTAAGGCGTATCAATGAAAATACAGGAAATGAGCTGCGTAGAAAGGCAGAATATAGGAGACAAAAAATGATTAATATAATGGAAGTAAGCGAAACCAATAAAATGGTGGAGCATGAGAACTTAGATGTCCGTACCATTACCATTGGAATCAGTCTTTTGGATTGTATTGATTCTGATTTAAAGAAGTTAAACGATAACATTTATAAGAAAATTACTACAGTGGCAAAGGATCTGGTATCAGCAGGAAATCAGATTGAGCAGGAATTTGGAATTCCAATCGTAAATAAAAGAATTTCCGTTACACCAATTGCACTGGTTGGCGGGGCAGCCTGCAAGACACCGGAAGATTTTGCAACCATCGCAGATACTATGGATGCAGCAGCCAAAGCAGTAGGAGTAAACCTGATTGGTGGATATTCTGCACTGGTATCCAAGGGAATGACAAAGGCAGATGAGCTTTTAATCCGTTCTATTCCAATGGCACTTTGCCGTACCGAAAGAGTCTGCAGTTCTGTAAATCTTGCATCCACAAAAACCGGAATTAACATGGATGCTGTAAAATTAATGGGAGAGATTCTTTTAGAGGTGGCAGAGCAGTCTAAGGACAGAGATTCTGTAGACTGTATGAAACTGGTTGTATTCTGTAATGCACCGGATGACAACCCGTTTATGGCAGGCGCATTCCATGGTGTAACAGAGGCAGATGCGGTAATCAATGTTGGTGTCAGCGGACCGGGTGTTGTAAAGACTGCACTGGAAAAAGTCCGTGGAGAGAATTTTGAAGTATTATGTGAGACCATCAAGAAGACTGCATTTAAAGTAACCCGTGTAGGTCAGCTTGTAGCACAGGAAGCGTCGAGAATTTTAAATATTCCATTTGGTATTGTAGATTTATCTCTGGCACCAACTCCTGCAATCGGAGACAGTGTGGCAGATATTCTTTGTGAAATTGGTCTTGAATATGCAGGTGCTCCGGGAACGACAGCAGCTCTTGCTCTTTTAAATGACCAGGTTAAGAAGGGTGGCGTAATGGCATCTTCTTATGTTGGTGGTTTAAGTGGTGCATTTATTCCGGTCAGCGAAGACCAGGGAATGATTAATGCAGTGCAGGCAAATGCCATTACACTGGAGAAATTAGAAGCAATGACCTGTGTATGTTCCGTAGGTCTCGATATGATTGCAATTCCGGGTGATACCAAGGCAACTACCATTTCCGGTATTATCGCAGATGAAATGGCGCTTGGAATGATTAACCAGAAGACTACAGCAGCCCGTCTGATTCCGGTAATCGGAAAGGGAGTAGGCGATACTGTAGAATTTGGTGGATTATTCGGCTATGCACCGATTATGCCGGTAAACCAGTATTCCTGTGATGCATTTATCAACCGTGGGGGAAGAATTCCTGCACCAATTCACAGCTTTAAGAACTAGGATTTTTTGAAATGGAGAAAGAAAATGAGTGATATCCGTAAACTTGTGTTTTTTGAACGAGGCGTAGAAACATTAACTTATTTTTCACATGAGATGGCAGCGTCATTTCGCAAGATGGGATATCAGATTTTCTTCTTTGACATTCAGGCAGAATATGCTGACACAAAACGATTAAGCCGCTTTTTAAAAAGTGGCGAGACCGCAGTCATTACCTTTAACTTTATCGGATTAAGCGGGGAGGAGTTCCTGTTGGAGACAGAGTCTCAGTCTGTCTTTGCCAGCAGAAATATTCCGGTCTATTGCATTCTTGTGGACCATCCGTTGTATTATCATAAGCAGCTTGATGAGACAATTCCAAATCTGACTGTGTTCTGCATCGACCGTCAGCATATTTCTTATATGAAACGGTTTTATAAAGGGATTCCCTGTCATTTTTTACCATTGGCAGGGAATTTTCTGATGGATAAGGAAGAACGTATTTCTACAGACTTTATTCCATATGAGAACCGGGAATATGAAGTGGGTTTTATCGCAAACTATGTGCATCTTCCGGCAATTGAAGAGCATTTTACCAGCCAGACGAAGGAATATATTGATTTCTATCATGAGATATTAAATTATCTCCGCCTGCATCCGTCAGAGCCGTTAGATTCTGCCATGGAGCATTTTGTCCGCCGGGAGATTCCGGAAGTAACGGAGCGGGAGCTGATGGCATGCTTTGCAGGAATGCTTTTTTTGGATATGTATAACCGGACTTATTTCCGTGGAGAAACAGTGCGGACATTGGTAGACAATGGAGTACGGGTACATGTTTTTGGCAAAGGGTGGGAGAATCTTAAGGTAAAACATCTGGAGAATCTTATTTTAAACGGAAGGCAGCTTGATTCTGCCGAATGCGTAAAAATCATCCGGAATACCAAGATTGCATTGAATACCATGCCGTGGTTTAAGGATGGAGCCCATGACAGAATTTTTACAGCCATGTTAAATAAAGCAGTATCCCTGACAGATGGCAGCATTTATTTAAAGGAGCGTTTCTGCGATGGAAAAGATCTGGCATTTTATGAGTTAGAGCATCTGGATGCATTGCCGGAACAGGTATTATCCATGCTGGGACATCCGAAGAAAATGAAAGAAATCATAGAATATTCTTATGAACGAGCACTTAAGGAAGATACCTGGGCGAACCGTGCAGAACGTCTGAGAGAGTTCTTATAGGAAGAATTCCTTGACAAGTGTTTTGGAATATGTTTTACTAAATTCAGGTCATATGACTGACGGAACCGTGGGAATAACCACATGAAGTATGACCTGAGAAAGCCGACCGTCTGGGCAGTTAAGCTCGGGATACGTGTCGGTATTTTTTATGCATGCAAACAGGAAAAGTCACAGGAAAAATTCGAAAGAGAAAGAGACTTTGACGGAAAGCTGCAGCAACTTTAAAAATTACATGGAGCGTAAGAAGGAGGAACAAAAATGAAGATGACTTCATTAGCAGAAGAACTTGGAAGCACTACTTATCCGGGAAGAGGAATTGTAATTGGAAAGTCGAAGAATGGAAAGTATGCGGTAACTGCTTATTTTATCATGGGAAGAAGCGAGAACAGCCGTAACCGTGTATTTGTTGAGGATGGAGAAGGAATCCGTACCCAGGCATTTGACCCTGCAAAATTAAGTGACCCAAGTCTTATTATTTATGCACCGGTTCGTGTACTGGGCAATAAGACCATTGTAACCAATGGAGACCAGACAGATACCATTTATGAACTGATGGATAAACAGCAGACCTTCGAACAGGCATTAAGAACCAGAGAATTTGAGCCGGACGCACCTAACTATACACCGCGTATTTCCGGAATCATGCATGTGGAAGATGGAAAATACAATTATGCAATGTCTATTTTAAAGAGCAACAATGGTAATCCGGATGCCTGCAACCGTTATACATTTGCTTATGAGAATCCGGTAGCTGGGGAAGGACATTTCATTCATACTTATATGAATGATGGCAATCCATTACCAAGCTTTGAGGGCGAACCGGTACTGGTTGATATCGGAGATGACATTGATGCATTTACCGAGCTGGTATGGAATAACCTGAATGCAGACAATAAGGTATCTTTATTTGTAAGATATATTGATATTGAAACCGGAAAATATGAAAGCCGCATTGTAAACAAGAACAAATAGGATTTTGTGAATAAGATTCGTGCGAGAGAGGAAAATAAAAATGAAAGAATTAGAATTAAAATATGGTTGTAACCCAAATCAGAAACCATCCAGAATTTACATGGAAAATGGCGAATTGCCAATCAAAGTATTAAATGGTAAACCAGGTTATATTAACTTCTTAGACGCATTCAATGGCTGGCAGTTAGTAAAAGAATTAAAGAAAGCAACCGGGCTTCCGGCAGCCACTTCTTTTAAACATGTTTCTCCGGCAGGTGCAGCAGTGGGGCTTCCGCTTTCTGACGTAGAGCGTAAGATTTACTGGGTAGATGACATGGATGTAGAATTTACACCGATTGCCAATGCATATGCAAGAGCAAGAGGCGCTGACCGTATGTCCTCTTTCGGAGATTTCATTTCTCTTTCTGATGTCTGTGATAAAGCAACCGCACTTTTAATTAAAAGAGAAGTATCTGATGGAGTTATTGCACCGGGCTATGATGATGACGCATTAGAAATTTTAAAAGCAAAGAAAAATGGCAATTACAATGTCATTGAAATTGATCCTGACTATATTCCAGACCCAATCGAGCGGAAACAGGTATTTGGCGTTACCTTTGAGCAGGGAAGAAATGAGTTAAATATTGACGAGCATTTCTTTGACAATATTGTAACAGAAAACAAAGAGCTGCCGGAATCAGCAAAGAGAGATCTGGCAATTTCCATGATTACTTTAAAATATACACAGTCTAACTCCGTATGTTATGTAAAAGACGGACAGGCAATCGGTATTGGTGCCGGACAGCAGTCCCGTATCCACTGTACCAGATTAGCAGGCTCCAAAGCAGATAACTGGTGGTTACGCCAGTCTCCACAGGTATTGAATCTGCCATTTTTAGATAAAATCCGCAGAGCTGACCGTGATAATGCAATCGACCTTTACATTGGCGAGGATTATATGGACGTACTTGCAGATGGCGAATGGGAGAAGATATTTAAGACCAGACCTGCTGTATTTACGGCAGAAGAAAAACGTGCATGGTTAGATAAGAATACCGGAGTATCTCTTGGCTCTGATGCGTTCTTCCCATTTGGAGATAACATCGAGCGCGCCCACAGAAGTGGCGTGCAGTATGTAGCACAGCCGGGCGGATCTATCCGTGATGACCATGTAATCGAAACCTGTAACAAATATGGTATGGTGATGAGCTTTACCGGAATCCGTCTGTTCCACCACTAAGAGCTGGAAAATCAGATAGGATTTGAAAGATAAGATTTTGCTGTCAAAAGAGGTGCTGGATTCCTTTGATATAAAATTTCAGCAGTTCTTAGCAGTTTGTTTTTCTTGAATGTAAGCAGTCTTTCCGTTGCTTTGACTGGATGTCTGCACTGTCCGTCGGGTACGGATGCTCTATAAAGCCTGCAAGGGGCACTAGGAATTTCAATTTAAAATTTTGGTTTGTCTGGCAACCGGCGCAAATTCACATCCATGTTCAAATGCGCCTCGCTGGCACATCCCTGTGCCAGCGTTGCCTGTTGCCAGACGAAATTCCAAGTGCCCCTAACAGCCTTTATTATGCATCCGTACTTCGACGAACCGTACAGACATCTTGTCAAACATTGGAAAGACTGTTTTTATCTCAAAAAGAAAAACAAACTGCTTAGTAACTGCGGAATTTTGTGTCAGGAACCAGACACCTCTTTTTGATGGCAAAATCTTTTTATCAAACGCTCTTTTGATTTTCCCACCAACCAAATGGTGGAATCAGACGGCACGGCAAATTCACACCCTTACAATATTGCGTACAAACTCGCTTCTGGCATCCTGCCCGGTTTTTCCGGACAGGATGTTTTCATATAATTCTCCGGCAAAGACATCCAGATCAAAAAGGCGTGCAGCATCAGAAGATAGCATAGAGGCTGCGTTGGCACTCTTAGAAATCATTGGAACATCCGCATAATTGCTTAAAATCGTGAGGAGCCGGGAGGCGTCTTTGCGGAATCCTAAGATACGAAGATAAGGAATGTAATCTAAGGATTTTCCCAAACGATAATCTTCAGATGTAATCTGAAGCAGAAGGTGAGTGAAAATCCGGCTGATTCTGGTATAAGTCATATCCTTTGTTTTCAGTAACTGGCAGAACTGCTCAAAGGAATGAAACTGTTTTTGCAAATTTTTTATCCGGTGGGCAATTGCTTCATTGGAATCACCACAGAAAGCCAGTTGTGCTTCACTCTGCTGTAACAGAAGGTAAGAGAGCGGAGCAGAAAAATCATTAGCAGAAAGCGGCGGATAAAGATTAAGATATTCTTTTAAAATAGAATAAGCAGCTTCCGGCAGATATGGATTTAATGTAGTGATGTCATTCCAGCCGTTTGAAAGAAGTTCTTTTCTTATGGCAGTGGCAGAGGAAAGACTGCTGTTAAGTGCCGCTTCGTGATAGCCGTCTCCGGTCCGCTGAATCAGATAAGGGGTGATGGCGGCATTCTGAGCCTGAATCGCTTTTAAATATTCAATAGCAAGAATATTATTTGGCTCATTTAAAAGGCAGGCAAGTTCATCGGCCGGGATTTGCTGGTTGGCTTCTTTTAAATAGCTGCATACTGCCTGACTTCTTGCGGCAGGATAGGACATTCCTTTTTTGAGACAGGAAGAGAGAATTTCTTTGTAGTCCTCTGGTTCGGATACGAGCAGGGAAGCAACTTCTTTTAATAAAGAAAGGTTGTCTGTTTCTGCACCAAAGCAGAGGGTGTCTACGCAGCCACATTTACGCATGAGTGCAACACCTGCAGAAGCAAAAAGTTCGGCAGAAGCAGTTGCAAAGAGGGCTGGCAGCTCAATCACCAGGTCAGCACCGCAGCTTAAAGCCATTTCTGTTCGTGCATATTTGTCAATAAGAGCCGGTTCTCCCCGCTGGACGAAATTTCCACTCATGGCTGCGATAACGAAGTCAGCCTGGGTCAGGGAACGGATTTTTTCTATCTGGTAAGCATGACCGTTATGAAACGGATTGTATTCTGCAATGATTCCTATGATGCGCATAAGTCCTCCAAAGTTACAAATAATATAGTTCTATCATAGCATTATTCCCATATTTTTGGCAAATTACTTATGGAAAGTATTCATAAGAAGAATTTCGAAAAAATATTTTTCTTTGCATTTTTTCAGACACTGTACTTGAACACCATTTAAAATAGGCGTATACTAAACATACATATGCGGATTTGTAACAATGAACCGTAAAAAAATAGCAGTGAGGAGAAAACAGATGAACGTATTAGTTATTAACTGTGGAAGTTCTTCTTTGAAGTATCAGCTTATTAATTCAGATACAGAAGCTGTACTGGCTAAAGGACTTTGTGAAAGAATCGGAATTGATGGAAGATTAGTATACCAGCTTGCTGGCCATGATAAAGAGATAACAGAAGCACCAATGCCGACCCATAAAGAAGGTATCCAGATGGTACTGGATGCACTGGTAAACCCAAAGACAGGTGCGGTAAAGAGTCTTTCTGAAATTGATGCAGTAGGACATCGTGTCGTACATGGTGGTGAGAAATTTGCCCAGTCTGTTGTATTAAATGAAGAAGTATTAGCAAAAGTGGAAGAGTGTAATGAGCTTGCACCACTTCATAACCCTGCAAACTTAATTGGTATTCGTGTATGTCAGGAACTTATGCCTGGTGTACCAATGGTAGGTGTGTTTGATACCGCTTTCCATCAGACCATGCCACAGAAGGCTTATCTTTATGGTCTGCCATATGAATATTATGAAAAATACAAGGTAAGACGTTACGGTTTCCACGGAACAAGCCACAGCTTCGTATCCAAACGTCTGGCTGAGTTCTTAAATCTTGATTATAACAATTCCAGACTGATTGTTGCCCACCTTGGAAACGGAGCATCCATCAGTGCTGTATTAGATGGTAAATGTGTAGATACCTCTATGGGACTTACTCCATTAGAGGGACTTGTAATGGGAACACGTTCCGGTGACATTGACCCGGCAATCATGGAATTCATTGCAAAGAAAGAAAACCTTGACATCGACGGAATTATGGATGTATTAAATAAGAAATCCGGTGTAGAGGGACTTTCCGGTGTATCCAGTGATTTCCGTGACCTCGAGGCTGCTTATCATGAAGGAAATCCAAGAGCAATTGCAGCATGTGAAGTATTTGCTTACCGTGTAGCAAAATATATCGGTGCTTATGTGGCTGCAATGAACGGAGTAGATGCCATTGCTTTTACTGCAGGAATTGGTGAGAATACATCTTTCATCCGTGAGAAGATTCTTGCATACTTCGGATATCTTGGAATTACCATGGATAAGGAAGCAAATATGGTTCGTGGAGAGGATAAGATTATTTCTACTCCGGATTCCAAAGTAACCGTATGCATTATCCCGACCAACGAGGAACTTGCAATTGCAAGAGAAACCGTAGCTTTGGTAGGCTAAAAAGGAAAAATATTGTTGACAAAAGCTATAGTGCTATGTATAATTGTTTAGGTGTGAAAAGGAGACAAACGTGATATTAGATTTAACCGATGTATGTTCATGTGAAAATAAAGAGCTTACGAAAGAGGCTGTAATTGAATTGACATCCTTTGATTCAAAGTTAGGTGTGTTTCCGTTCATAGAGAAAAAGCCATTCGAGCTGCGTATCGTTAATGAAGAGAATAAGGATTTACTGATTCACGGAGAAACGGACGTAAGGATAGCAATACCATGTGACCGCTGCTTGGAAGAAGTTCCAACAGATTTCCACCTTGTATTCAATAAGAAGTTCCCATTGGAAGATGCGGATGCTTCGGAAGAAGAGATGGATGAGGCAGACTACATGAAAGGATTTCAGCTTGATATTGATAAAATGGTCTATGATGAAATCTTGGTGAACTGGCCAATGAAGGTTCTGTGCAGAGAGGATTGCAAGGGGATTTGTAAGAAATGCGGTACGAATCTGAATGTCAAGACTTGTGACTGCGAGAAATCTGAGCTGGACCCGAGAATGGCAGCAATTCAAGATATTTTCAATAAATTTAAGGAGGTGTAACCAGATGTCAATTTGTCCAAAGAACAAATCTTCCAAAGGAAGAAGAGATAAAAGAAGAGCAAACTGGAAAATGACTGCTCCAAGTTTAGTAAAATGCAGTAAGTGCGGCGCTTTGATGATGCCTCACAGAGTATGTAAGAACTGCGGTTCATACAACAAGAAAGAAATTATTCCTCAGGACTAATTAAGAAGTGACCGGGAGTGTTTGCAAAAACACTCCCTTTTTACTTTATGAAAAAGATAGGCATTTGCAGAACAATTCAGGTTTTGCGAATGCCTATTCATAGAAAAGGAGAAGGTATGAGCAATATTTTTAATTATAATAATAAGCTCTTTAGTGCATTTGATAAAGTGATTAACATATTCTGCCTGAGTTTAATCTGGTTCATGGCATGTATTCCGGTTTTTACCATTGGAGCATCCTGTACTGCACTTTATTATGCAGTGAATAAAGTAATCCGCCATGGCAGAGGATATATCTGGAAAGAGTTCTGGTCATCCTTCCGTTCTAATTTCAAACAGGCAACCGTAATCTGGCTGATTTTCTTACTGATTGGTCTTGTTATGGGAGCAGACTGGTTTATCATGTTCCAGTTTATGAAAGCCGGAGCAGCGTGGGGCAAGGCTTTTGTGATTTTTGTTGTTATGCTGGTATTTGAGATTGCAATCTGGTTATATGTATATCCGAACATTGCCCGTTTTGAAAATACCAATAAAGCAATTGTAAAGAATGCGGCACTGATGTCATTTGCACATCTGCCAAAGACCATTCTTATGCTGGTGATTTTGCTGATAATTGCATTTTTAGTATATCTGATTCCATTTTTATTAATTTTTGCACCGGCGGCATTTATTGCAATTCAGAATGGAATTATAGAGAAGATTTTCCTGCGTTATATGTCAGAGGAGGACATTGCC
Organism: Roseburia sp. CLA-AA-H209; assembly: GCF_020687575.1. Taxonomy (NCBI): domain Bacteria; kingdom Bacillati; phylum Bacillota; class Clostridia; order Lachnospirales; family Lachnospiraceae; genus Roseburia; species Roseburia sp. CLA-AA-H209. Next base: position 32,472 of record NZ_JAJEQU010000010.1, on the reverse strand, counting down.
AAAGAAGAGGAACGGAACCGGGAATATTTCAATTAGTTTTCTGTTGATTTCTATGGAAAGTTATAGTATATTTCAATATAGGCTTAATGTGATGGCAGATTTACAGGAGGAATGTATATGCAGGAAGTCATTAGAGTGGCAGTTGATGCAATGGGAGGCGACAACGCGCCGGGCGAAATTGTAAAAGGTGCCATCGAGGCAGTAAATACACGCAGAGATATACAGGTTGTACTGGTTGGACAGCAGGAGGTTATTGCTGAAGAATTGAAAAAGTATACCTATGAGAAAGACCAGATTGAAATTAAGAATGCAACAGAAGTAATTGAGACTGCGGAACATCCGGTAAATGCAATTCGTAAGAAAAAGGATTCATCAATTGTTGTGGGAATGAATATGGTAAAACAGAAGGAAGCAGATGCATTTGTATCGGCAGGAAGTTCCGGAGCCGTATTAGTTGGTGGACAGGTGATTGTTGGAAGAATCCGTGGTATCGAGCGTCCGCCTTTGGCACCGCTGATTCCGACCGAGACAGGAGTATCCCTGCTCATTGATTGTGGAGCAAATGTAGATGCCCGTTCTTCACATCTGGTACAGTTTGCCAGGATGGGTTCCATTTATATGGAAAATGTTGTGGGAATCAAGAATCCGAGAGTTGCAATCGTAAATATCGGAGCAGAAGAAGAAAAAGGAAATGCACTGGTAAAGGAAACATATCCTTTATTAAAAGAATGCAAGGATATCAATTTTGTGGGAAGTATTGAAGCAAGAGAGATACCACATGGCGGAGCAGATGTCATTGTCTGTGAAGCGTTTGTAGGAAATGTAATCCTTAAACTTTATGAAGGACTTTCCAGTACGCTGATTGGTGTAGTAAAGCAGGGAATGCTCAGCAGCCTGAAGAGTAAGATTGGTGCAGCATTGGCATTGCCGGCACTGAAGAAGACATTAAAATCTTTCGATGCATCCCAGTATGGCGGGGCACCATTGCTTGGACTGAATGGACTGGTGGTTAAAACACATGGAAGCTCCAAGGCGAAGGAAGTAAAGAATTCCATCATTCAGTGTGTTACATTTAAAGAACAGGATATCAATAATAAAATCAAAAAAAATATAGTAATTTCTGAAACAGAAGAATAGAAAGGAAAAGATTATGGAATTTGAAAAACTGAAAAAAATTATTGCAGAAGTCCTGAATGTGGACGAAGAAGAGATTAGTATGGAAACTACTTTTGTAGATGACCTTGGCGCAGATTCATTGGATGTTTTCCAGATTATCATGGGTCTGGAGGAAGAATTTGATATTGAGATTCCAAATGAAGAAGCAGAGAAAATTGTTACTGTAGGCGATGCGGTAGAGCAGATAAAGAGTGCGCTGAACTAAAAGCAGAATAGACAGTATTCTTCAAAGGAAGCATATTGTGCGAAAGAGTCCGGCATGCCGGATTCTTTTTTGCTTTACAGGAAATTTCTTTCCTGTAAAGTAAAAAACGCTCCGCGAGGATGCACACTGCGGCGTATAAGGTAGATGTCGCAAGCGACCGCCGCAGGCGGCTTGCAAAGCGTGTTTCCCGTAGTTTGCGGGCAGCATCGACAGTTAGAAGGAGAAAACAGTGAGCAGATTACATGAATTTGAAGAAGTGATAGGATATCATTTCAACAATCAGGGATTATTAAGACAGGCATTAACCCATAGTTCCTATGCCAATGAAAGACATATGAAGAAGCACTCAGATAATGAGAGGCTGGAATTCTTAGGCGATGCAGTGCTTGAGGTTACATCCAGTGAATTCTTATACCAGAAGTATCCGGATTATTCGGAAGGTGAACTGACCAAGCTCCGGGCAAGCCTTGTGTGTGAGCCGACACTGGCATTTTGTACCAGAGCAATTGATTTGGGAAAATATCTGTATCTGGGAAAAGGAGAGGATTTAACAGGAGGAAGAAATCGGAAATCCATTCTTTCGGATGCATTGGAAGCAGTAATAGGAGCAATTTTTCTGGATGGTGGTTTTGCTAATGCAAAAGAGTTTGTGTTAAAATACATTCTGACAGACATTGAGCACAAACAGCTCTTTTATGATAGCAAGACTATCCTGCAGGAGATAGTACAGGCAGGATATAATGAAGAACTGAATTATCAGTTGATCCGGGAAGAAGGACCGGATCATGATAAGCGGTTTGTGGTAGAAGCCAGAATCGGAGAAAAGTCCATTGGAGAGGGAATGGGACATACAAAGAAAGCAGCAGAACAGGAAGCTGCATATCAGGCGTTGCTTAAGCTGAAACAGCAGGAGAATAAGCGCTCTTAAACGGAGGAAGTTATGTATCTCAAAAGTATTGAAATTCACGGTTTTAAATCATTTGCAAATAAAATCGTATTTGATTTTCACAACGGAATCACAGGCATTGTGGGGCCAAACGGTAGTGGAAAAAGTAATGTTGCGGACGCAGTGCGCTGGGTATTGGGAGAACAGAGTGCCAAGCAGCTACGTGGCGCAAGCATGCAGGATGTTATTTTTGCGGGAACAGAGAATCGTAAGCCATTAAGTTATGCATATGTTGCGATTACATTAGACAATGCAGACCATCAGCTTGCGGTAGATTATTCAGAAGTAACGGTAGCCCGAAGAGTATACCGTTCCGGAGAAAGTGAATATCTTATCAATGGCAATCCATGCCGTCTGAAGGATGTAAGCGAGCTTTTTTATGATACCGGTATCGGTAAAGAAGGTTATTCTATTATCGGACAGGGGCAGATTGAGCGAATCTTAAGCGGTAAGCCGGAGGAAAGAAGAGAACTTTTCGATGAAGCGGCAGGAATTGTAAAATATAAGAGAAGAAAAGTAACCGCCCAGAAGAAATTGGAAAGTGAGCGGGAGAACCTGGTACGTGTCAATGACATTTTGACAGAGTTGGAGCGTCAGGTAGGACCGTTGGAGAAACAGTCAGAGACCGCAAGAATCTATCTTAAGAAAAAGGAAGAGTTAAAGACCTTGGATGTTAACATGTTCCTTTTAGAGATGGAGCGGATTGAGACCCAGACCAAAGAAGTAGAAGAAAAGTTTAAAATTGCAGATACCCAGTTAAAAGAAGACAACGAGGCATACGAGAATATCAAAGCGGAGTATGAGAAAAAAGAGCAGGACATGGAAGAAATGGATGCGAAAATCACAGAAATCCGCGAAGAACTCAGCAATACCAATGTCATGAAGGGAAAACTGGAAGGTCAGATTAATGTATTAAATGAGCAGATTAAGGCTGCACAGATGACAGATGACAGCTTAAAAGCACGTTTGGATCAGTTAGAAAGTGACCGGAAAGAAAGAAAAGAACAGCAGGAGCATTATCTTGCACAGAAGCAGGAAATTGACAGCCAGGTAGCAGAGATTGAAGCACGCAAGCAGGCAGCTTCTGATGAGTTAGAAAAGATTCAGAAGGAAATTGCCCGCTGTACACAGGGCATCGAAGAAGGCAAGAATGAGATTATTGAGATTCTGAATAATAAAGCTTCCACAAAAGCAAAATTACAGAAATTCGATACCATGGCAGAGCAGGTAAATATCCGCAAAGCCCAGTTGAATCAGCGTCTCTTAAAGCGTAAAAGCGAAGAAGCAGATTTGCAGAGTGTATTGTCAGAATATCAGGACAAATTAGCAGAAGTAAGTCGTGAGATTGAAGCATTAAAGGCAAAAGAAAAAGAGACCGCAGACTTAATTCAAAGCTGGCGTAAGAAAACAGCAGAGAACCGGAGTGCCTTAGAAAAAGCAACTATTGATTATAATAAGGGAGAATCCCGTCTTGAGACCTTAAAAAATATTGCAGAGCGTTATGAAGGCTATGGAAACAGTATCCGTAAGGTAATGGAGCAGAAGGATAAGGAAGGCGGAATCCTCGGCGTTGTGGCAGACCTCATTCAGGTGGACAAGAAGTATGAGACAGCCATTGAAGTTGCACTCAGTGGAAACATCCAGAACATTGTTACGAAAGACGAGCAGACAGCAAAGAAAATGATTGCTTATCTGAAACAGAATCGTCTGGGACGTGCCACATTCCTGCCGTTGACCAGTGTTACCGGTAAGGATAACAGCAAGCAGGATGTATTCTTAAAAGAAGAAGGCGTAATCGGAAAGGCAGATACGCTGGTAAAACATGATGCAAAATTTGACGGTGTAATGTCCTATCTTCTTGGAAGAGTCTTTGTTATGGACTCCATTGACCATGCGTTGGCACTGGCGAAGAAGAGCCATTATTCTTTACATATGGTAACCTTGGAGGGTGAGTATTTAAGCCCGGGTGGTTCCATTGCCGGTGGTGCCTTTAAGAATACCGGTAATCTTCTGGGAAGAAAACGCGAAATTGACGATTTGACGAAGAGACTGGAAGAACTGAAGAAAACCATTGCATCCTGCAAGGAGCGGAGCGAAGAAATCCGCACTGCACAGGAACTTGCCATGCAGGATATGGAAAAGGTACGGACTGATTTACAGGAACAGTATTTACAGCAGAATACAGCCAGGATGAATGTAGACCGTACCTTGCAGCAGAAGAATGAAAGCGAGAGCGTATTTGAAGGCTTAAAGAATGAGAGCCAGGATATTGAAGAACAGTTGACGGATATTAAGAAGGGCAAGGAACGTACGGAAGAGGAAATCAAAGAAGCAGAAGTACGGGAAGAAGAAATCAAAGCCCAGGCTGAGCAGTTCCAGGTAATTTTAGAAGAACAGATGAAACTGGAAGAGGCTGCAACTGAAGCTGTTTCCAAGGTGCAGTTAGAGGAAGCCGGATTCACACAGAAACAGGAATTCATACAGGAAAACTTAGAACGTGTGGAAGAAGAATTAGAGCGTGTATACAAGAATCAGGAGTCTTTGAAGAATCAGTCAGCAGAATCCAAAGAAGATGCAAAACGTCATGAGGCAGACATAGAAGCCATCCGAAAGACCATTCTTGCATCCGATGAGAATTATGCGGCATTGAATCAGAAGCTTTCTGAGAGCATTGCTGCAAAAGAACAGATGTCAGCAGAGTATAAGGGATTCTTTGAACGAAGAGAAGAGATTTCCAAGCGGATTGCAAATCTTGACAAAGAGATTTTCCGACTGAACAGCCAGAGAGAGAAGTTAGAAGAGGCAGGTGAATACCAGACCAATTATATGTGGGAGGAATATGAGCTGACTCCGCATAACGCATTGCTGCTTCGCAATGAAGAATATCAGGATTTGCCGGAACTTAAGAAACAGATTTACGGTATCAAGGATGATATCCGAAAATTGGGTGATGTCAATGTCAATGCCATTGAAGAATATAAAGAAATCAGTGAACGTTATACGTTTTTAAAGACGCAGCATGATGATTTAGTAGAAGCAGAGCAGACGCTGGTGGGTATCATTGAAGATCTGGATACCGGAATGCGCAAGCAGTTTACCGAGAAGTTTGCGGAAATCCAGCATGAATTTGACAAGGCATTTAAGGATCTCTTTGGTGGTGGTAAAGGAACCTTAGAGTTAGTCGAGGATGAGGACATCTTAGAGTGCGGCATCCGTATTATTGCGCAGCCACCTGGAAAGAAGCTGCAGAACATGATGCAGTTGTCCGGTGGAGAGAAATCGTTGACAGCCATTGCACTGTTATTTGCAATTCAGAACTTAAAGCCATCCCCATTCTGTCTTTTAGACGAGATTGAGGCAGCGTTAGATGATTCTAACGTAGGACGTTTTGCAAAATATCTGCATAAATTAACGAAGAATACGCAGTTTATTATCATTACGCACCGAAGAGGAACCATGGCAGCAGCCGACCGCCTGTACGGAATTACCATGCAGGAGAAGGGTGTATCCACACTGGTAAGTGTAAATCTGATTGAAGAAGATTTAGATAAATAAGAGAAATAAACAGAGAAAGAAGTGACAAGATGGAAGAAGAAAAGAAAGAGAAAAAAGGCTTTTTTGCCCGCCTTGTATCAGGATTAACCAAGACAAGAGATAACATTGTATCCGGTATTGATTCTGTATTTCATGGATTTTCACATATTGATGATGATTTCTATGAAGAAATCGAAGAGATTCTGATTATGGGAGACCTTGGTGTACATGCCACAGAGGCAATTTTGGACAAGTTAAAGGAACGTGTCAAAGAAGAAAAAATCAAAGAGCCGGCAGACTGTAAAGAGCTTCTGATTCAGAGTATCAAAGAGCAGATGGATGTAGGCGAGACTGCATACCGCTTCGAGGAAGAAAAATCTGTCGTTTTAGTCATTGGTGTAAACGGAGTCGGAAAGACAACCTCTGTTGGCAAGCTGGCAGGTAAATTAAAGAGTCAGGGTAAACGCGTGGTTTTAGCTGCGGCAGATACCTTCCGTGCAGCGGCAGGAGACCAGTTAAAGGAATGGGCGAACCGTGCCGGAGTAGACATGATTGGCGGCCAGGAGGGTGCTGACCCGGGCTCTGTGGTATACGATGCAGTAGCAGCTGCGAAAGCAAGAAAGGCAGATGTCCTTTTGTGCGATACTGCCGGACGGCTTCATAACAAGAAAAACCTGATGGAAGAGCTTCGCAAAATCAACCGTATTCTGGAAAAAGAGTATTCCGATGCATACCGCGAAACATTGGTAGTATTGGATGCTACAACCGGACAGAATGCACTGGCACAGGCAAGACAGTTTGCAGAGGTGGCAGACATTACCGGAATTATTTTAACGAAAATGGACGGAACCGCAAAAGGTGGTATCGCAGTTGCCATTCAGTCAGAGCTTGGCATCCCTGTAAAATATATCGGTGTCGGTGAAACCATAGATGATTTACAGAAATTTGATTCCGGGCAGTTTGTAAATGCATTGTTTGATGTAAAGGAAGATTCGGGAGAAGAAGGAGAGACAGAATGTTAACATTAGATAAATTTGAAGAAGCAAGTGAAAAAGTAAAAGAAGTAACTTTGGAGACCAAATTAATTTACAGCAATTATTTGAGTGAGCAGACCGGTAACAAAGTATATCTGAAACCAGAAAATATGCAGTTTACCGGAGCATATAAGGTACGTGGAGCCTATTATAAAATCAGCACTTTATCCGAAGAAGAAAGAGAGAGGGGACTGATTACCGCTTCCGCAGGAAACCATGCCCAGGGTGTTGCCTATGCAGCAAAATGCTATGGCTGTAAAGCAACCATCGTTATGCCAACCACAACACCACTGATTAAAGTAAACCGTACCAAGAGCTATGGCGCTGATGTAGTACTTTATGGAGATGTTTATGATGAAGCATGTGCACATGCTTATGAACTGGCTGAGAAGCATGGATATACCTTTATCCATCCTTTTGATGATTTGACGGTTGCAACCGGTCAGGGAACCATTGCCATGGAAATCTTTAAAGAACTTCCGCTGGTTGAGTATATTTTAGTTCCAATCGGAGGAGGCGGACTGGCAACCGGTGTTTCCACTCTTGCCAAATTACTGAATCCAAAGATTAAAGTGATTGGTGTAGAACCGGCTGGAGCAAATTGTATGCAGGCTTCCTTTAAGGAGGGTAAGGTTACAACACTTCCGGCAGTAAATACCATTGCAGATGGTACCGCAGTAAAGACTCCGGGAGAAAAAATCTTCCCATATATTCAGAAGAACTTAGACGATATCATCACCGTAAGTGATGATGAGCTGGTCGTATCTTTCCTTGATATGGTAGAAAACCATAAGATGGTGGTAGAGAACTCCGGTTTACTTACCGTTGCCGCATTAAAGCATCTGAATGTGAAAGACAAACGGGTCGTATCCATCTTGAGCGGTGGAAACATGGATGTCATTACCATGTCTTCCGTTGTTCAGCAGGGACTTATTTTCCGTGACAGAATCTTTACTGTATCTGTACTGCTTCCGGATAAGCCGGGTGAGCTTTGTAAAGTGTCCGGAATCATCGCAAGAGAGCAGGGAAATGTTATCAAGCTGGAGCATAACCAGTTTGTAACAACCAACCGTACCGCGGCAGTTGAACTTCGCATTACATTAGAGTGCTTTGGACCGGAGCATAAACAGCAGATTATCAATGCTTTGGAAAAAGAAGGCTATAAACCAAAACAGGTTCGTACCAGCCTGTAAGGGGAAATAAGAAATTAACAGGACATATCAAATTCCTAAATTGGAAGGAGATATGTCCTTTTCTATGCGTATAGTAAGAAAAACGTTCTTTAATCGAATAGAATAAAAGAACAATATTTACAATCGTTCTTTCATATGATAGAATGAAAGAACGATTTGAAAGAGTGGTGGTATTTGTGGATTATTACATTGATAAATTGAAGTCGGTAATTGAACAGAATGGTGGAATTGCATCCGCTAAGGATTTTCATAAAGCAGGTATCAACCGGTTGCTGCTTTATGATAGTCTGGAAAAACGAATCCTCTTAAAAGAATCTCATGGAAATTATATTTTGGCAGATGAGCAGCCGGATGAATTCCGGGTTATTCAAAGCAGGTCTGATAAATTGATATTTTCCCATGGAACCGCATTATTCTTACATGGAATTTCAGACAGAGTGCCACACAAGCTGGATTTAACGGTTCCTCAGGGAGATAATGTTTCCAGGATAAAGAAGAACTATGAGAATACAAAGTTTCATTATTGTAAGAAGGAACTGTGGGATTTAGGTATTGTGATGTTGAAAAGCCCACAGGGATATGACGTTAAGGCATATGATTTGGAACGATGTATCTGTGATTTGATAAGAGATAAAAAGAGTATCGATGTTCAAGTGTATACACAGGCTCTGAAGGAGTATTTTGGTGGAAAGTGTAATCCAAGAAAGATTATCAAATATTCCAGAGTGTTTCATTTGGAACAGAAGGTTCGGACATATATGGAGGTGTTGAGTTGAAAGAGAGAACACCAGAACAATTAAAGGGACAGATAAGGAGTTTTGCAGAAAAGAAAAAGTTACAGCCACAAGAAGTATTGCAGATGTTTTTAATTGAGCGCTTCCTTGAAAGATTGGCAAAGTCATCATATAAAAATAATTTTATATTAAAGGGTGGTTTTCTAATATCATCAATGATTGGAATCTCAGAAAGAACTACCATGGATATGGATACTACGATAACTGGAATCAATATGGAAGAAGATGAGCTAGAAAGAGTAATTCGAGAGATTCTTCTAATTGATGTTGGTGATGGCATAAAGTTTGAGTTTGAAAAGTTTGAAATAATCAGAGAAAAAGATGACTATAATAATTTCAGGGCATTTTTAGTTGCTCATTATGGAAAAATTGCAAATAAGGTGAAAGTTGACATTACTACAGGAGATGAGATAACCCCGGGAGCTGTTCGGTATTCCTATAAAACAATACTGGATGACGATGAAATTAATATTAAGGCATATAATATTGAAACTATTATAGCAGAAAAGTATGAGACGATTATTAGAAGAAATATTGGAACTTCAAGAGCCAGAGACTTTTATGATTTATATATGTTTTATCATATGTATAAGGAGTCGATTCATCCTGAAATGTTGAAACTTGCTGTTACAAGAACTGCAAAGAAAAGAGAATCCTTGCAGACAATGTTGGAGTGGAAAGAGATTATAGAGGATATGAGAGAGGATACAGCCTTAAAAGTTCTTTGGAATAATTATTGCGTGAACAATACATATGCAGAGGAGGCTTCTTATGAAGATGTGATGGAAATACTTCTAAGAATCGCCGAACTGCTTGAATTTTAAGTGAAAGGCTGATAGATGGGAATAATAAGGCTGTCGCACTATCCAAGTGGGCAGCCTTTCTGAAATTTATTTTCATAAATTAAAAGATTCTTTAATCAAAACGAGTTAATCTACATTTGGAATATGATCCTTGAAAAAGAATACTATAATTTTTCCGGCGTAAATACACCGATATCATTTCCGGTTCCGCTAAGAGGCATCTGATAACAGGCAGAGTCATTGCCGTATTCATAGAAGTAAAGGTACTGTGAGGTGGTATGTAATGCGGTATAATTACCGGATATCAGTAATTCCTCATTGCTTCCGTCGGTGAGACAGCGGTAGATACCGGCACCCTCTCCATTTTTTTGATAATAGATATAATCCCCGGTGACGTTGTAGCAGTCAATTCTGGATGGGATGATAAGGTTGGCAGCACCGCTGCTTAAGGAATAAGTGCTTAGTCCATAATCGTTGTCACCATCCATATAATAAGCCGTGTCATTGATTACAGTCGGTTCATAACAGGTGCAGCTATAGAGTGTAGCAACAGAGTTGTCGGCAGTATCAAGCTGCAGGAGAGAGTGGGAATCGTTTTCGCCATTAAAGTACATATACTGTCCATTAGAGGAGCAGGTCTTATAAGGAAACTTAGAAACCTGTTCTTTTTTTGTGCCGTCGATTTTTATCCGATACAGGGTAGAAGCCGTTTCTTTGTCATAGTGGATGTAGTAAATATAATTTCCGTACAGTCCGGCATAAAGACTTGGGTCGTCATCTAAAATGGTAACCCTGCCTCCATCACGGTTGATACGGCATAAGCTGTTAGTTCCAAAATTCAGAAAAGAGAAATTAGTATCCTCACTCTTGTTGTTTCGGACATAGTAAACATAGTGATCATCTGCATTGATATAAGAGACGGTATCATCGGAAAGCTTCTTCATATCAGAACCATCAGGATTCATGGAATAGAGTCGGTGGTTGTCGGAAGGATTACTGAAGAAAACAGTGCCGTTGCTTTCACAGAAAAGTCCGCCATTATAAAGATTACCGGCAGAATTTCCATTGACGTAACCGGAATTCATTTTTGTGCGGTTAAGAAAATGAATCAGACAAAAAACTGCAATCAGAATAAGAATAATTGCAATCGTGATAAAGAGCTGTTTTTTTTGTTTGTTTTTCATAAGAATCCTCCTTTGGTGTCATATGTAATCGTCTGATTGTGAAATTTGGAAATATGACAGGAGCGTGTTTTTCTTTCCGATATTTGACAGAATGGCAGCTTTGTACGGCTGATTGCAGACGAAAGGATGTATCCGCTGCAGCCGGACAAAGTCGCTATCCAGTCAAAGCAACGGAAAGAACTTTCCTATAACATTTCCGAATTCCACAATCCTTACGATAAAAATTATAACTTTCTTTCGGGAAACTTGCAACCGAAATGGGAATGGTATATGATAGAAAAAAATAATAAGGTGAAAGATAACAATGAAAGATTTAAAAGAGATAAGAGCAGAAATTGACAGCGTGGACAAAGAGCTGGTGTCACTGTATGAAAAACGTATGGCACTGACTGAACAGGTGGCAGATTATAAGCTTTCTACCGGGAAAAAAGTCTTTGATAAGGCAAGGGAAGAAGAAAAGTTAGAAAAGGTAACTTCCATGGTAGATGACCCGTTTTTAAAGCGTGGAACAAGAGAGCTTTTTGAACATCTGATGAGCATGAGCAGAAAAAGGCAGTATCAGAAGCTGGCAGAAAAAGGCATTATGGAGCCGATACCATTTGAAGAGGTAGCGGCACTTCCGGATAAAAATATAAGAATCGTATATCAGGGAGAAGAGGGTGCATACAGCCAGATGGCAATGCAGCAGTTTTTCCATGATACCACAAACAGTTATCATGTGCAGACCTGGCGGGATGCCATGGAAGCAATCGCAAAAGGAGAAGCAGATTATGCAGTGCTTCCGATTGAGAATTCTTCTGCCGGAATTGTGTCAGAAAATTATGATTTGCTGGTAGAATATGATAATTGTATCGTGGGAGAACAGATTATTCCAATAGACCACTGCCTGCTCGGAACGAAAGGCTCAAAGCTATCTGATATTGAACAGGTATATTCCCATCCGCAGGCACTGATGCAGTGTGGCAGATATTTGGACGAGCATCGGAACTGGGAAAAACACAGCTTTAAGAATACTGCCATGGCAGCAAAAAAAGTAAAAGAAGATGGTCTCCTAAGACAGGCAGCCATTGCCAGCCGTCTTACTGCCGATATTTACAGGCTTGATATATTGGACGAGCATATCCAGGATAACAGCAATAACTGTACAAAGTTTGTCATTGTAACCGGCCGTAAGATATTCTTAAAGAATGCCGGAAAAATCAGTATCTGCTTTGAAATTCCGCATGAAAGTGGATCTCTTTATCATATGTTATCCCATTTTATTTTTAATGATTTGAACATGAATAAGATAGAATCAAGACCATTAGGAGAGCGGAACTGGGAATATCGTTTCTTTATTGACTTTGAAGGAAATTTAAATGAGAGTGCAGTAAAGAATGCATTGCATGGAATCAAAGAAGAAGCTGAAAACTTTAAAATTCTTGGAAATTATTAGAAAGACAGGTAAGACATTAAGATGAAACATTCAGGAGAATTAATTTTATATAAGAACTTTGAAAATGGAGAATTATTTTATAATTTTACATGGATTTTGGAAAACTATGATAGTGAATTTTACAATCGGTCTGATATAGTAGAATTGTATTATAGATGTTTGAACCAACTGATTGAACTGGCAGTGAGCCACGGTTTTGAAGGAAATCTGTGGCACTGTTTTCTTGCGTTTATTATGGTAAATAATGAAAATGCCTATAGTACCGCCTGCGAAATGAAAGGAGCAGTAAACGGAAGTATCAATGCGATTGCAGCCCATGATTTTGCTATTTTAAAAGAAATGTTTGATTATAACTTAAATGAAGTGGCAAAGACTCTGGAAATTGATGATATGGATGTGCTTCAGAATTTCAAGGGACCGGATGATAATGGAAGCGTATTTAACAAACGTATCCGTGACTGCATCTGTGAACTGGCTGTAGAACTGGCAGGAGCAAAGGATACCAATGCATTTCAGGACAGCGTAACCGGATTCTATGCAAGATTTGGTGTAGGAAATCTAGGCTTACATAAGGCATTCCGTATCCAGAATACCAACGGTGTTGTAGAACTGGCACCGATTACCAGAATCGCTCATGTGAAACTCGATGACCTGGTAGGCTATGAAATTGCCAAGAAGAAGCTGGTGGATAATACAGAAGCTTTTGTAAAGGGAAAGAGTGCCAATAACTGTCTGTTGTTTGGTGATGCAGGTACCGGTAAATCAACCAGCATAAAGGCAATTGCCAATCAGTATTATGAGCAGGGACTTCGCCTGATTGAAGTTTATAAGCATCAGTTTAAAGATTTGAATACGGTTATTTCCATGATAAAGAACCGTAATTATAAATTTATTATATATATGGATGATTTATCTTTTGAGGAATTTGAAATTGAATACAAATATTTGAAAGCTGTAATTGAAGGTGGGCTGGAGAAGAAACCGGACAATGTGCTGATTTATGCAACCTCAAACCGCAGACATCTGATTCGTGAGAACTTTTCAGATAAAGAGGAAGTGCGTGAGGATATGCATACTTCTGATACCGTACAGGAAAAACTTTCACTGGTATATCGTTTTGGTGTATCTATTTACTTTGGAGCACCGACCAAGAAAGAATTCCAGCAGATTGTAGTAGAACTGGCAGAAAAGCAGGGAGTACATCTTCCGGCAGAAGAGCTTTTAGCAGAAGCCAACAAATGGGAGTTAAGTCATGGTGGACTTTCCGGAAGAACCGCACAGCAGTTTATCAATTATATGTTAGGACAGGAAGTGTAACAGAAGATTTACACAGGAGGAGGAGCACGGATGAAGACTTTTGCAGCAATTTATATCGGGTCTTATGAAATCAGCGTGAAAGTGTTTGAGCTTTCCATTAAGAGAGGAATCCGGGAAATTGACCATGTCCGCCATAGAATAGAATTGGGAAGGGATGTTTATTCCCAGGGATATGTCGGATATGAAACAGCGGATGAATTGTGTCAGGTGCTGAAAGAATTCGTGGGGATTATGGAGATGTACCGGACGGATGAGTATGAAGCATATTCAGGTCTTGTCATCCGGGATGCACAGAACGAAGCATTTATTTTAGACCAGATACGGATTCGAACCGGACTTAATGTGAAAGTGCTGAGCAATTCGGAACATCGTTTTATCAGTTATAAGACGGTGGCATCCCAGAAGAATTTTGAGGATATGACCAGTCAGAATGCAGCAGTAGTTGATGTAGGTGGTGGCAGTATGCAGATAACACTTTTTGTAAAAGGAAAGGTAGTTACCACGCAGCATCTTCTGATTGGAATTATGCGTGTGCAGGAGAAACTCTTTGACCTTGGCATGCAAAGCGGTAATTATGAGCAGCAGATTCAGGAAGTTGTAGATAAGGAGTTAGAGGTCTTTAAAGCTCTTTATCTGCCAAAGGATGGCATCCGTTATGTCATTTTTATGGGAGATTATATCTCTGCATTTATGCCGAAAATCAGTAAAGAAAATGGCAAATGTATGGTAGATGCGGACAAGTTCTATCGTTATACGGAGAAGCTGAGAGCAAAGAATACAGGACAGATTGCAAGAGAATTAGGAATCACCAACGAGAGTGATACATTGCTGATTCCGGCACTGGTTATCTATCGTCAGTTAGTTGCCACATTAAATGCCCAGAATGTAGTAGTTCCGGGTGTGAATGTAAATGATGGTATAGCATATGATTATGCGCAGCGGCATAATATGGTGAAAGCAACACATGATTTCGAAGAAGATGTAATATCTGCGGCGGAATGTATGTCCAAAAGATATTTCGGCTATCAGCCACATCTTGAAGCATTAGAGCAGATGGCAGTCCAGATATTTGATGCCATGAAGAAGATTCATGGATTGGGAAACAGAGAGCGGCTGATGCTAAGGACAGCAGCCATTCTCCATGACTGTGGTAAATTTGTCAGTCTGGTTAATGGACCGCAGTGCTCCTATGACATTATTATTTCTTCAGAAATTATTGGATTGACTCATCTGGAGCGTGAAATTGTGGCGTCTACGGTACTTTATAATACACTACCGATAGACAGCTATGACAGACTGGCAGATAAGATGGATCATGACAGCTATCTTACCGTAGCCAAGCTTGCAGCTATCCTTAAGGTGGCAAATGCCATGGATAGAAGCCACAAGCAGAAATTTAAGAATGTAAAGACATCTGTTTCCGGAAGAAATCTGATTATTACCATAGAGACGGAAGATGATGTGACCTTGGAAAAGGGACTGTTTGAGTCCAAGGCGTCCTTCTTTGAAGAAGTATTCAGTATGAAACCGGTGATTAAAGTGAAAAAGGTCTATAGTTAGGAGAGTATGCGAATGGAAAAATTAAAAGAATATACGAATCCGGAATATTATGAAAACCGTGAGTTGAGCTGGATTAAATTTAATGGCAGAGTATTGAATGAAGCAAGAGACAAATCCATTCCGCTGCTGGAGCGGTTAAAATTTGTCAGCATTACTTCTTCAAATCTGGACGAATTTTTCATGGTACGTGTGGCTTCTTTAAAGGATATGGTACATGCGGGCTATAAGAAAACAGATATTGCCGGTATGACAGCGTCTGAACAGTTAGCAGCCATTAATCATGATACCAGGGAACTGGTAGAACTGCAGTATTCTACTTATAACCGTTCCCTGATTCCACTATTGAATGCAAGAGGAATCTATATTGTAGATGCCTATGAAGATTTGGAGGATTTTCAGGCAGAATATGTAGACCGTTATTTTGAAGAAAATATATATCCGGTACTGACACCGATGGCAGTGGATGCATCCAGACCATTTCCGTTGATTCGCAATAAGACATTAAACATTGTAGCTTTACTGGAAGAAAATCCGAAGAAGGATGACCTCCTTGGCAAAGCAGAAGAGAAGAAGCTAAAGGCAGAGGGTAAAAAGGGAGGAACCATTTATGAATATGCAACCGTTCAGGTGCCATCTGTATTACCAAGGCTGATTCCGATTCCATCCGTAAAGGAAGGCGAGAAATCCTTTATCCTGTTGGAGCAGATTATTGAGAAGAATATTTCCAAATTGTTCTTAGGTCATAAAGTGGTCTGTGCTTATCCGTATCGTATTATGCGTAATGCGGACCTTTCCTTTGATGAGGACGAAGCAGAGGATTTACTGAAAGAAATTGAAAAATCCTTAAAGAAACGGCAGTGGGGCGAAGTTATCCGGCTGGAAGTGGAATATGGCATTGATAAGCGTCTGCTGGCATTTTTAAAGGATGAACTTCGGGTAGAGTCAGAGGATGATATCTTTAAAATCAATGGACCGATTGATTTGACTTACCTGATGAAGATGTATGGACTGGAAGGCTGTGATGATTTACGTTACAAACCATATACTCCAC
Organism: Roseburia sp. CLA-AA-H209; assembly: GCF_020687575.1. NCBI lineage: Bacteria > Bacillati > Bacillota > Clostridia > Lachnospirales > Lachnospiraceae > Roseburia > Roseburia sp. CLA-AA-H209. Next base: position 16,240 of record NZ_JAJEQU010000010.1, on the reverse strand, counting down.
AGCCGGTGCCACAGATCCAGCAGGGAGAGAGTATCTTTGATGCGATTAAAAAAGGTGATATTTTACTGCATCATCCATACCAGACCTTTGATCCGGTAGTCGAATTTATCCGTCAGGCAGCCAAAGATCCGGATGTACTGGCAATCAAACAGACACTTTACCGTGTCAGCGGCAATTCGCCGATTATTGCATCACTGGCACAGGCAGCAGAAAATGGCAAACAGGTATCTGTTCTGGTAGAATTAAAAGCCCGTTTCGATGAGGAAAATAACATTGTCTGGGCAAAAAAATTAGAGAAAGCAGGCTGCCATGTCATCTATGGTCTGGTGGGCTTAAAGACCCACAGCAAGATTGCACTGGTCGTAAGAAGAGAAGAAGAAGGCATCTGCCGTTATGTACATCTTGGAACCGGAAACTATAACGATTCCACTGCAAAGCTGTACACAGACTGTGGTATCTTTACCTGTTCGGAAGCAATCGGAGAAGATGCAACAGCAGTATTTAATATGTTATCCGGTTATTCTGAACCGCTGTCCTGGAACCGGCTGGTGGTAGCACCAATCTGGCTGCGGAAGCGTTTCTTGAAATTAATTGAGCGTGAAACAAAATACGCCAGGGCGGGAAAGACAGCCAAAATTGTTGCCAAGATGAATTCTCTTTGTGACCGTGATATTATTGCAGCTTTGTATGAAGCATCAGCAGCGGGAGTGCAGATTGATCTGGTTGTACGTGGAATCTGCTGCCTGAAGGTAGGCATTCCAAAGATCAGTGAAAATATCAGAGTGCGTTCCATTGTAGGAAATTTCTTGGAGCACAGCAGAATTTTCTATTTCTATAATGATGGACAGGATGAAATTTACATGGGAAGTGCTGACTGGATGCCGCGTAACTTAGACCGCCGTGTAGAGATTATTTTCCCCGTAGAAAATGAAGAGTTAAAGCATAAAGTAATGCATATTCTGGATGTGGAACTGGCAGATAATACGAAAGCACATCTCCTTCAGAAGGATGGCACCTATGAAAAGGTTGACAAACGTGGAAAGGTGCTGGTGAATTCACAGCTGCAGTTCTGCAGGGAAGCAGAAGAAGCAGCACCAAAGCCTGCGGATGTGGTAAAAGACCGTATTTTTATTCCGGCAGAACCGGTAGAGGACTAAAGAAATCAGACACTTTTTCCGATATATATTATGAAACCATTGAAATAAAGCTCCAGGGAGGGGATTGTCGCATACGGATATGACGGTTATTTTAAGGTTCCGGTTGTTTTGCTCGTTCACGAGCAGGAAAGACAGCAGAATAGAGGGTATTCGGATGAATCCAGCCGGAAAAAATGTTCCGAAAATGAATTTGAACGAATCTTTCGAAATGCATTAGACGAGGTGAAAGACAAAAAATAGAGAGTATCTATAAAGAGGGACTGTTGTTTTACAGAAATTGTAAAATGACAGTCCCTCTTGGTGTACATGAGTAGTAAGCTATCTGCAATGTAGCGAATTTTTAATATCCGATAAAATATAATAAGGAATCGGCATATGTCTTGTTCCGTTTCCCATGGAAATATAAGGTTTGTTACTTCCGTGGAAGTCAGAGCCACCGGAAATAAGCAGATGATATTTTTGTGCAAGCTTCTTAATGTTTCGTTCATCGCCAAGCTGGTAGCTGGAATAGACGGCTTCAATACCATCTAAATGGCTTTCTTCTACCAGTGTCTGAACCAGAGCGTCCAATCGGTCTGCATTCATGCGATAGAGTACCGGATGGGCTAAAATGGCAAGACCACCGGCATGATGAATCAGGGAAATACCTTCCTGCGGAGTGATTTTAGGACGGTCTACATAATAAGGACAGTCATCCCCGATATATTTACTGAATACTGTATTCATATCTTTGGCAAGACCATGATTTACAAGGTATCTTGCAATATGTGCTCTTGTAATGACTGCATTCGGAAATTCTCTGATAAGACTGTCATAATCAATGGCAAGGTGTGCCTCCTGCTGCAGTTTATCAACCATCAGGCGGTTGCGGTCTGTGCGGGAAGAACGGAATGCATTTAATTTGTTATTAAATACTTTATCGTCCGGGTTAATATATAGCCCGACCATATGGATTTCACGGTCATCCAGTTCACAAGAGAGTTCAACACCGGCAATGACTTCCGGTGCATCCGGGGAGTTAAGCCGCAAGGTTTCTTCCTGTGCTTCTTTAATACCATCGATACAGTCGTGGTCAGTAAGGGCAAAGGCACATATCGCATGACGTATGGCTTCATGAACCAGCTCAGATGGGGTAAAAGTTCCGTCAGAGCAGGTTGAATGTATATGTAAATCAATAAATCCTGTTTCCATGGTATAATCCTTTCTAACAGCTCGAAATAATTATTTTTTAGAATTATTTATGAATATGATTATAAGAGTAATCTTTCGTTTTGACAATCCGGAAGAAATGAGAAAAATCTTTTGCGTATAAAAACAAAGTCCTATATACTGCAATTAGGAAAAATAATCTGCAGGGGGCAGGAAGCATGAAAAAAAATTTAGAAGTAAGTATGCTTGGAACATTTCGAATGCAATATGGAAATCATTCCTTTATCATAGACCGGAAATCAACGACAAAGACGAACCGGCTGCTTCAGATCATTCTGCATGCGGGTACAGAAGGGGTAACAAGGGAAGAACTGGTGGGAAGACTTTGGGAAAATGAGGAGGTTGCAAACCCATCCAACAGTTTCCGGGCAATTCTTTTCCGGGTGCGGAAACTGCTTAAGGAGCAGGGACTGCCGGAGAGCGATTATATTATAAGCCGAAAGGGAGTTTATTGCTGGACGCCGGAAATTCCGTATCATTGTGATTGCATTTCTTTTGAAGAGAAGGCAGAGCATGCATTGAAACAGGCGGAAGATTTTGGAAAAACAGAATTAGAGGAAGCAGTCAGGCTGTACCGTGGAGAATTTTTGCCGGCACTGGGAGCATCAGAATGGGTAATTTTCTGGGCAACGAAATACCGGAAATTATATATGTCCTGTGTAAAGAGACTGTGCGGAATTTACCGGGATGAGCAGGAGTATCAGAAATTATATGAGATAGCAGAAAAAGCAGCGGTACTTTATCCACTGGATGACTGGCAGGTATACCAGATGGAGGCATTGATTGCCATGAAGCGTTCCAAAGAGGCGGTGGCATTATATCATAAGACAGAAGAAATGCTGCTGGCAGAGCTTGGCAGTGAGCCTTCAAAGTCTATGCTGGAACAATTAAAACGAATCAGCAGCTGTGTTACGGAGGATGCCACTCATATTCAGGCAATACAGGAGAAGTTGGAAGAAGAGAGAGAGGAAGGAGCATTTTACTGTTCGTATCCTGTTTTCATTGAAAATTACCGCTTTGCAAAACGGGTTTTGCAGCGTACGGGAAAGAGTGCGTGGCTTCTTATGAGCACCATTACTGATGGGAAGGGGTATGCTTCAGAAGGCGGTGTTCATTTCGAATACATCCGGGCAGAACTGGAGCAGGCATTGAAAAACTCCCTGCGCAGCGGTGACCTGTATACCAGGTACAGCACAAACCAGTATCTGATACTTTTAATAGGTATTGAAGAAGAAAATTGCGGACTTGTGATAGAAAGAATCAATGACAACATGGAACGGACGGCTGGAAAGAAATATGTGAAATATCATAAAGTATTGGTGAATGGAACAGACGAGTAGATACGAGGAGAAATACAATACAAACAGGAAGATTTAAGTACAATTCGGAAGAATAAAGAAAAAATAGAAAAATATAACGCTTTTTATAACACAGAGTAGGCTATGATTGGTTATACAATTCATAAATCAACAGGAAATGGATAAAATGAATAAAAGGAGAAAAAACATGAGAGTAGCCAAAATGTTGGGAAAAAGAATTACAGCTTTTGTAATGGCGGCATTGATGGTATTGTCCTTATCCGGAATAACCGGGATGACAGTAAAAGCTGCCGAAAAGGATGATACAATTACGATGCAGCTGCAGGATACGAAGAAAATCGAGTGTTCTGCATGGATTGCTTACGAAACCAAATGGAGTGTTACCAGTGGAAAAGATAAGGTAACATTAAAAAATACAAATAAGAAAGAGGTATCTGTAACTGCGGATAAGACAGGAACAGTTACCTTGAAGTGCAAGTATAAGAATTATCTCTTTCAATGGAAAACAGAAAAATATACCATTAAAATCAGTAAGAGAACTCCGGTATTTGAAGAGAGCATTTCAAATCTGACTTATAACGGAAAAGTCCAGACACTGAATGCAAAGAACTTTGTAAAGGATGGTCCAAAGAGTGGTATTGTTGGAACCTGTGACAAAGAGATTTTAAATGCAGGAACTTATACTTATACGATTACAACACCGGCAACAGATGTATATGAGGCAGGAAGCAGGACTTATACGGTAACTGTAAATAAGGCAGAGGCAGTAATTAAGGAAAAACCATCTGCAACAATCAATCATATGTCCGGAAAACTGAGAGAGTCCCATCTGAATGGCGGAATGGCAGTAGCGGTCAATGATGAGAACCAGGAACTGGAAGGCCATTTTGAGTGGCAGAGCCCGGATGAGACACTGTGGTTTAATACTACCGGAACTGCAATCTTTGAAGATGTAGACCATCATGTAGTATTTGTGCCGGAAGGAAATGCAGCAGAGAACTATAAAGAGACTGTATTTATTGTACCGGTAAGAACCTATTTAAAAGCATTGTATGCAAATCTTACAGTCAGTGATTTTGAATATAATGGCAGTAATGATGAGAAAAACTTAAGCTGTGATGCTAATGCATACAGCTGGGGAATTGAAAAAAATCCAAGCATTTCCATTACTTATACTTATTATGATGAGGCGGGAAACAAATTAAGCAAGGCACCGGTGGATGCAGGAACTTATACGGTAATTGCAACAGCCAGTGCAAAGAAATTTGAATCCGCAGACAGTAATGAAGCAACCTTTACTATCCGGCAGAAAACGTTGACGAATGAAATGGTAACTGCAAAGGATACTGAGTATACTGGAAACACAGTTGCAGTTGTGGTAAAGGATGGAGACAAAACATTAGTAGAAGGAAAAGATTATACTGTAATATACAGTGGAAGTAATCCAAATGCAGGAGAGACATCAGCAGCAATTACCGGAATCGGTAACTATAAAGGAACGGTAAATACAACCTATACCATTCTTCCGAAAGAAGTGGAAAATGACAGCGTGATTGCAACTGCAAAGGAAAAATATTATACCGGAAAAGCAGTAACACTCAGTGAAGAAGATGTAACTGTAACTTATAATGGGAAAGTATTAACAGCAGGAAACGATTATACTGTTGGTAATTACAAAGATAATGTAGAAGAGGGAACTGCGCTGGCAACCGTAACCTTTACCGGTAACTATAGTGGAACTGTAAATGTAAGCTTTGGAATCAGTAAGATTCGTGCAAAAGTATATGCCAAATATGGAAATGGAAAACTGCTGCTGTTAAGCGGAAACTGTATTTTAGACCCGGCTGTATTAGAAGAAGCAGCAGATTATGCAACCACAGAGGAAAGCGTAATCCGTGGATTCATCTTAGAGGATGAAAATGCAGGTGTAGTGACAACATATACAAAACTTTTCCGCAATACAGAGGGTTATAACGTATATGTAAAGGTAGCAGATACATTTACACAGAAGGCAGAGTTCTACATCCGGAAAGCAGGAACTGTCCGTCCGGAAGGAACAGTTGGTGATGCAACAGCAAATTATGATTATGTGGGAAGAGCAGCAGTTTCTTTAAATCAGCTGAAAGTGACAACTGATATGTCCGGTTTTACTGCACCAGCGTCTTTTGATGCAGAAAAGAATTATGATGGAAAGATGCCGGTAACCCTTGTATCTGTTTTAGATGCATATGCAGCAAACAGTGGCATTGCAGGGGATGATGCAAGATTCTACCGCATCGAATGGTACCGGATGATTAATCCGAATTCCTGGCATATTGATGGAGAAATTGTTGATAACAGTTATACCGTTACTTTTATGGTAGACGGAAATGTATATCAGGAAGTACGCGAAGTAAAGGGAACGGAAGTTTCTGTAACAGATCCTGTAAAGGCAGAGACAGAGACAACAACTTATGAATTTACCGGCTGGACTTTAGAAGATGGCAGTAAAGTAAATGTTGCAGATTTAAATGATAGTATCGTAGTGTATGCTTCTTTTGATGAAAAGGAGAAAGAAACTGAGCCGACTGAACCAGTTGGACCGACCGGGCCAACCGAACCAACCCAGCCGACCGAGCCAACCGAACCGACTGAGCCGACCGAGCCAACCAAACCAACCCAGCCAGCCGAATCAACCCAGCCGGCAGAATCAACGGAACCGGCACAGCCGGAAAATCCAACCCAGTCTGCATCATCAGAAATAACGGTAACTCCAGCAGATGATAATACGCAGCCGGAGACAGCAGCGCAGACACCGGTAATCCAGGCACAGACTCCGGTCGCACAGACCCAGGTGGCACAGACACCAGTCAGACAGCAGCAGGCAGCACAACAGCCACAGGACGCAGAAGAACCGGTGGTTTTAGAAGATGAAGAGGTTCCGCTGGCGAATATAACGGACGATAATGCAAAACAGGAAGTAACTGCATTAGAAGATGAAGCAGTTCCTCTGGCAGCAAATCCGGCGGGAGAAGATAACTGTATCATCCATTGGATTATGATGATTCTTACGATTGTATTTGCAGGATATAATGTAGTAAGGGCAGTACTTCGTCAGAAGAAAAATGCATAAAAGCAGGAGGCAGAAAGTATGAAGATAGTAGATGGAATCATTGCTGTTATATATGTAATTGCTATGGCAGTGCTGTTTTTCTTGAGAGACTGTGAGAAAGATTTTCCAATGGGAATTCTGGCACTGGCTGTTACCGCAGCTGCAGTAGCATGTATGGTTATCCAGAATAAAAAGCGTGATAGCAAAGCAGCAAGAGCTTAAAAAATAATATAAATAAGTATTGCAGGCAGGACGATAGAAAATGAAAATACATTTTGTCGTCCTGCTGTTTTTAGTTGCCAGCCATTTGAAGAAAGCTTTCACTTGACATTATTTTAAAATTGAGTTATTGTATTAATTAAATAATACAATAATAATTGCAAAGAAGAAAAGGGAGATTAGGTATGGCAAAGAAAAAGAAGAAAATGGAGTTTGAAACAATGCAGGTAAAGCTGCCTCATGTAAAGGGGCTGTCCATTGTGCTTCCGGTTATTTATATTTTATGGGTGGCAGTGATGTATTATCTTCTGCTTCCGGCACTGAATATTCATTCCAGAGGTTTATGGCTGTTTGTATTAGGCGTTATATTATTCCCGTTAGGAATAATAGGTGCGTTGGTATCGGCAGCCAGGAAGGCGGAAGGTAAGTCCGCAGGAAAGCTGGAAAAGCCGGTAAACGGTATTTTTGCAGCAGTTGGAGTAATCGGAATTCTGTTCCTGATTCTTTTATTTTATGGCAGCAAAATGTTCCATGCACAGGCATATGCAGATATCCTGACCATCGAAGACAGTGATTTTAACAGCGATATCAATACAGCATCTTCTGTATCAAAGATTGCGTTAATGGATACGGACAGTGCAGTATTGCTGGGTAATCGTGAAATCGGAAGCCTTTCAGAAGTGGTGAGCCAGTATAATGTATCGGAAGACTACACACAGATTGATTATCAGGGGGCACCAACGAAAGTATCTGCATTAGAGTATGCCGGCTTCTTTAAATATATGGGAAATAAGGAAAATGGTGTTCCGGGTTATATAACTGTTGATCCGGTAGGACAGAAGGCGCAGTATGTTCCGGTAAAGGAAGGAATGATTTATGTTCCGTCTGCTTACTTTGGCAAGGATTTAAGAAGGCATATCCGTATGAATTACCCGGATAAACTTTTCGGAAATCTTCATTTTGAAGTGGACGAAGATGGAAACCCATACTATATTGCCAGTGTATACAAATACACCATCGGTTTATTTGGTGGAGAAACCGTCGAGGGTGCAATCAGCTGTGACCCAATCAGCGGAGACTGTCAGTATTATGATGCATCAGAAGTGCCGAACTGGATGGATGATGTCTTTGACGGGGATCTTCTGGTGGAACAGTATAACTGGTATGGAGAATTATCTAATGGATTTATGAACAGCATCTTCGGCAAAAAAGGCTGTAAGAAATGTACGGAAACGGTAGTAGAGGATGAAGACGGAGATGAGGAATCTTACGAAGCAAACTTCGGCTATGTTGCCAAAGACGGGGATATCTGGATTTATACCGGAGTTACTTCTGTCAATGATGATGCCTCCAATATCGGGTTTATACTGGTAAATGAGCGGACTTCAGAAGCACATTATTACAGTATTGCAGGAGCAGATGAAAGCTCTGCAATGGCTGCTGCAGAAGGAGAAGTGCAGGAGAAAGGATACCGTGCATCTTTCCCGTCTTTGATTAATGTAGATGGTCAGCCGACTTATATTATGGTATTAAAAGATGCCAGCGGCATAGTGAAGCTTTATGGCATGGTAAATGTAGAATCTTATAATATGGTAACAACAGCAGCCAGTCTCGATGAGTGCTTTGCAAAGTATCGTAAGATGACAGGCAGTGATGGTACAGAAAACACTGGGAATCCGGAAGAGGCAGAAAATTCTTCCGGGGACAGCAACAGCACTGCAGGTAATGCACAGACAGCAGCCAAGGGAAAAACAATTCCGGAAGGTGAGACAGAGACAAGAAGTTTTGTAATCAGTGAAATGCAGTATGTTGAGATTGCAGGAGAGACCTATGTTTATCTGGCAGGAGACGACGGTATGGTATACTGGCAGAAGTTTTCTGATAATGAACAATTGATTTTCCTGCATGAGGGAGATACTGTTACTGTAAATGGAATTATGGATAAAGATAATATTTACTGGATAGATACCATTGGAATCATGCAGTAGGAAGGCGAAGAAATGGAAGCAGCAATCCTTGTAGTAATTATGATTGCAGGATTTACTTATTCAGCAATTAAAACAAAAGAGAGTTGGAAGAACCGCTGCAAACGGACACTGAAAGAAAAATATGGAAAAGAACCTGAGAAAAAGGAATTCAAAAGAGAACTGATAAGAAATTATCTGGATACTGTGGGTGGAACACAGCAGGTGGATGAGGTCACATGGAATGACCTTAATATGGATGATGTGTACCAGAGAATCAACAACTGTGATTCCACCATGGGAGAAGAAATTTTATATGCAAAGCTTCATTATGCGAAGCAGACGAAGGAAGAAGAGGAGCTTTTAGAAAAAAGAATAGCTTTTTGTGAAGCAGATGATGAAAAACGCTATCATCTGGAAGAAACTTTGTCAAAGCTTGGAAAGAGAGACGAGGCTTACTATATTCCATCCTTTATCCAGACAGTAGAGGATTTTGCAATTTCAAATCTCTGGGTTTATCAGATGCTCCGGATATTGCTGGTGGTAGTTGTTGTGGCGGCAGTCGTATTTCATAATATATATGCTCTGTCAGCTTTGGTGGTAGTATTTCTTGTGAATTTGTCGGTGTATATCTTTACGGTCCGGCTGAAGTTTGACCAGGAGATTCATATGATGGGAACGGCGGCATACCTGATTACGGTAGCACGAGAACTGGAGCAGGAATACCGGAAAGACAAAATTTGTGAAGAACTGGCACCGCTGCTTCCGGTATTTGCCAAAATGGATAAGAAGGCATTTCTGCTAAATATCCAGAGCAGAAATGCCATGGGAGATGTGTTTGAAATGCTGCAGGATTTCCTGCTGGGGGTAACCCAGTGGCATATCCTTACTTATATGAAAGTATTGAATCAGTTTATGGATAACCAGGATGCTTATCTTAAGATTTACCGGGTGGTAGGAGAACTGGATGCAGCGGTCAGCACAGGCTCTTTCCGAAAGAGTCTGCCTCTTGTGACAGTACCGGAATATGAGGAAACAAAGCAGCTTGAGATGGAAGAAATTTATCATCCGCTGCTTCATGGAGCAGTGACCAATTCTATGGAACTTCAGCATAACTGCATTATCACAGGCTCCAATGCTTCCGGTAAGTCAACCTTTATCAAGACCATAGCTGTCAATGTGATACTGGCACAGAGCATTCATACCTGCACCGCAAAAAGAATGCATCTGCCTCATGCAAAAATGATTACTTCCATGGCGGTAAGAGACGATATTTTATCCGGTGACAGTTATTTTATCAAAGAGATTAAATATTTAAAACGTATTCTGGATGCTTTGTCGGAGGATGAACTGGTTATCTGTGTTATTGATGAAATCTTAAGAGGAACCAATACCCAGGAGCGTATTGCAGCTTCAAAAGCAATCATGGAATATCTGGCACATCATAACTGCATTGCAATTGTGGCATCCCATGATAAGGAATTGACGGAGCTTGAAAAAACTGGTTATGACAATTATCATTTTTCCGAAGAGTTTGGAGAAGAGGATATTGTATTTGATTATAAATTGCAGAAGGGACCGGCAAATTCCCAGAATGCAATCCGCCTGCTTTCCTTTACCGGGTTCCCGGAAACGATTATTGAGAGGGCGGAAAATATCAGAAGCGAATATCGGTAAAAATAATGCTTGACGAACGAAATGACATATGGTACTATAAGCAAGTTGAAGAAAGTAGAGTATCCACTCTCACCTTAGCACAATCAAGTGACTAAGTGTTTATAATGAGTATGCAATGAGCGAATCATTTTGAAGTGGATAGTCTGTCTATCCACTTTTTTTGCGGAAATAAACGGAAAGTTGTCTGGCAAAGCTGTGGTGAATTTAATTTTGGAGGTGTACGACCATTAGCGAGTTAATGATCAATGAACAAATCAGAGATAAGGAAGTCCGCCTGATTGGCGCGGATGGTGAACAGTTAGGTATCATGTCAGCAAGAGAAGCATATAAGCTGGCACAGGAAGCAGAACTTGATTTAGTAAAGATTGCTCCTGGAGCAAAGCCACCTGTATGTAAGATTATCGATTACGGTAAATACAGATATGAGCTTGCAAGAAAAGAGAAGGAAGCACGTAAGAAACAGAAAACGGTTGAATTAAAAGAAGTTCGTCTTTCTCCAAATATCGATACCAATGATTTGAATACCAAAATGAATGCCGCAAGAAAGTTCATTTCCAAAGGAAATAAAGTAAAAGTTACACTTCGTTTCCGTGGCAGAGAAATGGCACATGTACAGGCAAGCAAACATATTCTGGATGATTTTGCAGAAGCACTTGCAGATATTGCAGTAGTGGAGAAAGCACCAAAGCTGGAAGGCAGAAGCATGGGTATGGTGCTGGCAGAGAAAAGATAATGATTTTAAGGAGGAATAAATTATGCCAAAACAGAAAACAAGCAGAGCAGCAGCAAAACGTTTCAAATTAACAGGAACAGGAAAATTAAAGAGAAACAAGGCTTATAAGAGACATATCTTAACAAAGAAAACAACTAAGACTAAGAGAAATCTTAGAAAACCTGCAATGACAGATGCAACAAATGTTAAGAATATGAAGAAGATTTTACCATATTTATAAGAATTGGTTAAGGAGGAATAGAACATGGCAAGAATTAAAGGCGGCTTAAACGCTAAAAAGAAACATAATAGAACATTAAAATTAGCTAAAGGTTACAGAGGAGCACGCTCCAAACAGTATAGAGTAGCAAAACAGTCTGTCATGAGAGCCTTAACAAGTTCTTATGCAGGAAGAAAACAGAGAAAGAGACAGTTCAGACAGTTATGGATTGCCCGTATTAACGCAGCAGCAAGAATGAATGGATTATCTTACAGCAAATTTATGTATGGTTTAAAATTAGCTGGTGTTGATATGAACCGTAAAATGTTAGCTGAGATGGCTGTAAATGATGCAGAAGGATTTGCAACATTAGCAGAGCTTGCAAAAACAAAACTTGCTTAATTTTAAGAAGTGGACAAGTTATAAAAGAGGATTGTGGTTATTCGCAATCCTCTTTTTTGATGTTTGGTTCATTTGAAGTTTTTGCGGAAGCATCCTGCCCGGAAGCTTCTTTTTTGATGGAATCCAAATCTTCTCTTAAAGAGTAATGATTCTTAAGTAAGCGGTATACCATGGTATAAGCCCAGATGAGAACCGGGACAACCACAGTGGCATAGATGGAAGCCTTAAGACAGTTTGTGGCAAGATCGCTTCCAATCAATGCAAAAACAAGAGTGGAAACATAGAGGGCAACTAAGAGTACAACACCGATAATTGCAAGAATCTGTTTTGTCTTTTTCATATATGACCTCAACTTTCTTTGATGACCTGTTTTTAGAAAAAAGCAATATATATTATTTTAACATTTGACAGCGGATAGTCAATCAGAAAATGTAAAGTTGCAGAGGATAAATACTTGAAAAAAGCACAAAATATGCTATACTGAAACAAGCGTTATACGACTAAATATGGATTAAAGGATGGATATGAACAATGGCATTATTAGAAGAATGGCAGAAGATTGCTTATGATCAGCAGGCAGATAGAGGAAAATTACAGAAGTTCTGGCAGAGATATTTTATGTTAGAGAAGGGCGTATATGAGAAGCTTTTAACAAACCCGGATGAGAAGGTAGAAGGAACTGTAAAAGAGCTGGCAGAGAAATACGACCTCAGCATTATGGATATGACTGGATTCTTAGATGGAATCAATGACAGCCTGGTAACACCAAACCCAATTGATACTATGGAAGAGGATACCAAGGTAAGCCTTGCATTCAATAAAGAAAAATTATACAAGAACATGGTAGATGCCAAAGCTGACTGGCTCTATGAATTACCACAGTGGGATGAAATTTTTGATGCAGATACCAAGAGAAAGCTTTATTTAGAGCAGAAGAAATCCGGCACTGTTGTAGTTGGAAAGAAAGTCGGAAGAAATGATCCGTGTCCTTGTGGAAGTGGAAAGAAATATAAATTCTGCTGCGGAAGATAAGAATAAAATATTTTGGAAAACATTTGGAAAATATTTCACAGAAAAACTCTTTACATAGCAGAAAAAAGAGTATAAAATAGCTTTTGTCAAAAGGACAAAACAAAGAAGAGACGAGTAGCATGACAGGAAGTCAAAGAGAGGAATACAGTTGGTGAGAGTATTCTGATGGAGTGTAATGTGAAGACCAGCTCTGAGTGACCCCAATCCGGTCCGGTGATTCCGTTATCATCAGAATGAGCGGTTGTACGATAAGTACAGCAAGCAGGGTGGAACCACGATAGAGTATCGTCCCTGATGCATAAATTTTATGCATCAGGGATTTTTTACTTTACAGGAAATTGCTTTCCTGTAAAGCAAAAAACGCTCCGCGAGGATGCGCACTGCGGCGTATAAGGTAAATGTCGCAAGCGACCGCCGCAGGCGCGAGAAACTCGCAAAGCGTGTTTCTCGTAGTTTTAATACCAATATAATAAGAAAAGGAGACTTGAACATGAAAATCACATTAAAAGATGGCTCAGTAAAAGAGTACAGTGAAGCAAAATCAGTCTATGATATTGCAGCAGATATCAGCGAAGGCCTTGCAAGAGTTGCATGCGCCGGTGAAGTAGACGGAGAAGTGGTGGATTTACGAACCGTTCTTGACAAGGACTGCAATTTAAATATTATAACAGCAAGTGATGAAGAAGGATTAAAGGTAATCCGCCATACTGCATCCCATGTACTGGCTCAGGCGGTAAAAAAATTATTCCCGGATGCCAAGATTACGATTGGACCGGCAATTGAAGATGGATTCTATTATGATTTTGATCATGCCCCATTTTCAAGAGAAGACCTCGATAATCTGGAAGCAGAGATGAAGAAGATTATCAAGGAAGGTCATGAATTAAAACGATTCACACTTCCAAGAGAGGAAGCAATCAAATTCATGCAGGAACGTAATGAGCCATACAAAGTAGAACTGATTGAAGAATTACCAGAGGGAGAAGAAATTTCTTTCTATGACCAGGGCGGCTTCGTAGATTTATGTGCTGGTCCACATCTGATGACAACCAAGGGCGTAAAGGCATTTAAACTGACATCATCTTCCATGGCATATTGGAGAGGTAATTCTGACAAAGCAAGATTACAGAGAATTTATGGTACTGCTTTTAATAAGAAGGAAGAGTTAAAAGAATACTTAGAGAAATTAGAAGATGCCAAACGCCGTGACCATAACAAACTTGGCCGTGAAATGGGATTATTTACCACTGTTGATGTTATCGGACAGGGACTTCCTTTATTTACACCAAAGGGAACCAAGATGATTATGAAACTGCAGCGTTGGATAGAAGACTTAGAGGATAAAGAGTGGGGTTATGTACGTACCAGAACTCCGCTGATGGCAAAGAGCGACCTTTATAAGATTTCCGGACACTGGGATCACTACATGGATGGAATGTTCATTTTAAATAAGGACAGCGACGACAAAGAGACAATGGCACTGCGTCCGATGACCTGTCCATTCCAGTATTATGTATACATGAATGAACAGCACTCTTACAGAGATCTGCCATATCGGATGTCAGAGACTTCTACATTGTTCCGGAATGAGGACTCCGGAGAGATGCATGGACTTACCCGTGTCAGACAGTTTACTATTACAGAGGCACATATTATTCTTTGCCCGGAACAGGCGGAAGAAGAACTTACCAGATGTACTGAACTTTGCCATTATGTAATGACTACACTTGGTATCGATGGAGATGTTACTTACCGTCTGTCCAAATGGGATCCGAACAACAAAGAAAAATATCTGGGCGACGAAGCATATTGGAACAGTACCCAGCAGTATCTGCGTGATGTTATGGATAAGAATGGCATCAAGTATACAGAAGCAGATGGGGAAGCTGCATTCTACGGACCAAAGATTGATATTCAGGCAAAGAATGTATATGGAAAAGAAGATACCATGGTTACCATCCAGCTTGACTGTGCAAGTGCAGAGAAGTTTGGCATGTACTATATCGATGAGAAGGGTGAGAAAGTACTTCCTTGGATTATCCATCGTACATCCATGGGATGTTATGAGCGTACCCTTGCATGGCTGATTGAACATTATGCAGGAAAATTCCCAACCTGGCTTTGCCCGGAACAGGTAAGAGTATTGCCGATTTCTGAAAAATATGCAGACTATGCAGAGCAGGTAAGAAAAGAATTAGCAGCTCATGATGTAGATGTAACGGTTGATAACCGTTCTGAGAAAATCGGATTCAAGATTCGTGAAGCAAGACTGGATAAGCTGCCGTACATGCTGGTAGTTGGTCAGCAGGAGGCAGAGAACGGAACCGTATCCGTAAGAAGCCGTTTTGCAGGAGATGAAGGCGTAAAACCTTTAGGAGAATTCATTGATGCAATCTGCGAAGAGATTCGTACAAAGGAAATCCGTAAGGAAGAAGTTGCAGAAGAAAAATAAAAATGCAATAAAATCTAATTTTTAATTTTATAATTTATATGGATTCAAAAAGACTGTTGCTGGCATTTGCACCGGACAACAGTCTTTTTTGCTTTACAGGAAAGCGACCGCCGCAGGCACGAGAATGTGTCAAGGTACATTCTTTTTTTCATGAAGTTGGTAACATAAAAAGATTTCCTTTGGAGATACTAAACGTGTAACAAAAGAAAGGAGATGATTTTTGTGACAGAATTAAAATGTTCTGTAAGAAGCTGCAGTTTCCAGAAAGATGATTGCTGTTGCCGTGGAAATATTACGGTAGAGGGTGCACATGCAAACCGCAACAGCGAGACAAGCTGTGGAAGTTTTGAAGAGAAGAAAAACTGTGGATGTGCCAATTCGACCGGTAAACCGCCTAAGATGAGCGATGTTACCTGTGAGGCAGTAAACTGTAAATTCAATGAAGGAAGAAAATGTCATGCAAAAGACATCCAGGTAGCCGGAACGAATGCCTGTACCTGTATGGAAACAGAGTGTGCAAGCTTCTGCTGTTCCTAAAAAGTGGAATATCAGTAAGTTTTAGCAAAATATTTCTGTGTCTACTCTTAACAGATTGGACACAGAAATTTAGAAGAATCTTAAGAAAAATACTATTGTAAATGAGATGAAAGAAAGTATAATGTGATTGAAGCATAAATAAAGCAGAAGTAATGTGTAAGGTGTAGATGGTGATAGTGTCAAGTAAGCTATGAAAAACGAGCCGAAGAAAAATAGGCTCAAATGAACCTTGAAAATTGCAGATATTTA